>CAZYMK010000030.1:0-18591 GCA_964648885.1 uncultured Geobacter sp.
CCTGACGATTCCAGAGGATAACCCGCTGATCAGCATCGATCCCCACCAGCAGTGATGGCATGGAATCAATGATGTTGGCCAGATAGTTCTTGAGATGCAGGATTTCAGCATCCGCATATTTCCGTTCAACCAGTTCCTGTTCCAGGCGGGTATTCAGTTGTGAGAGGGCAGCCTCCCGTTCTGCCAGGCTGTCTAGCATGATATTGAATTCAGCGGCTATGACCGCAGCCTCGTCCTGCCCCTGCAGACGTACACGAGCCGTGGTGTTGCCAGAACCGATCTGGTCTATGGTCTGCTGGATGACATACAGACGCCGGGTGATCCGGCTGCCCATCATCCAGGCAATCAACGAACCGACAACAATAGCCAGCAACGCATACAGCACACCATCAGTGGTGATGCGGGACAGTTTTTCTGCAGCCTGTTTCTGTCCTATGCCGATCCTTGCCCATCCCACCAAATGTTTACCAAGCATCGCCGGGCTGACAACATCCACCAGCCCTTCCGATTTTGAAATAATAACCGTTGCATCTCCTGTCGGCAGATCAAGCAGATATTTGCCGCGATAGGCTGGATCGGAGTGGGCCAGCACCTTACCCGTAGCATTTGTCAGTATGGCAAAGGCCAGCTCATGTTCTTCCTGCTGTGCTGCTACCAACTCCTGCAGGCCGGCTAGATCATTTGAGGCGATCCAGCCTGCTGCAGAAACCGCTAATGTCTTGGAATGCGCAATGGCATGTTCGGTCTGCCGTTCCAGTAGCATGCTCCGCTGTCGCACGGTCAGATCAAGAATGAACAGTGCCATCATCACGGCATGCACAACAGCAACACCGACAATCAGCCGCCCACGCAGAGTCTGAAACAGAAATTGATGCAGACGTTTGAACATGGTTAGCGCTGTTCCACCGGGCGGACCTGCTGCTCAAATCTTACAATGTAGCGGTGTACCAGGTCGTAGTCAGCATTGTTTGCCGCTATGAAGCGTACGGTTTCCATACCTTGCAAAATAGTCCTGCCTTCCTTGCTGTCGGGTAGCTCAATCAGCAGCTTCAGAATTTGCTCCCGCAGTGCTGACGGCAGATCATCACGGATCATAAAAGAGTTGTTGATCAGGGATTCTGTCTCCCAGGCAACCTTGAGCTGTGCAGCTTCTTGGGGATGATCCTTCTGGAAGGCGCGCCAAGGGGGTGGCCAGGTCGCCCCGGCCGCAGTTTGCCCCAGATAGGCATTCATGATGGATGATTCCTGAGAGCCGACATACAGGTTTTCAATATCCCGGTTGATGTTGAGGCCGTGCAGATGCAGGTACCACTGGGGCATGATGCAGGCTGCAAGCGCAGTGGGCGAGGGGTAGCTGACGGTTTTACCCTTTAGATCAGTCGGGCGGTTAATGCCGCTGTCTGTGCGTACAATAAATATGCCTTTGAAATCGCCAGGCTCTCCGGCACTGGCTATCACCTGATACCCGGATTGAATCGCCTGCAAGGTCTGCCAGGGGTTGGGCAGGATGAACTCGGGGGTGCGCGACCGGTATTTTTGCTCAAAACTGGCATAATCGCGTGATGACTCAAGATTCAGGCGAATATCGGTCAGTTGTTTGTTCAGGTAGTCGAGCAGCGGCTGGTATGCCTCAGCCAGCTTTGCAGGATTGTGCAGTGGGTGTACGGCTACGTTATAGACATCCACGGGGGCTTTCCTCTGGGGAGTATCTCCGTAACGGGGACCGCTGGCATCTTTACGTTGGTTGCAGGCTGACAGGGAGATGACCAACAGCAGCAGGGTGCTTGCAAGCACGAACCGCTGCAAACGCTCGGTCAAGAGTTTAGGGACGATGCCTGTGTTACCAGCACGAACTATCATACAACGTCCTCCTTCAGGCCATGGGGCAGCAGCAAAAGCAAATAAACTTCTGTTCATGAATATGATTGATAAGGTTCATTCCAATTTACAAATGTCCGAGAGAGTTTTTTGTACCTCCGTTTTCCCGGACACCAAGAAGGGTAGACGATGCCTTCAGCCGCCTAGCCAGAACCCCCAAACTTTTCCAAAGCCTTCCGCAGTTCCTGCAGTTTAAGAGGTTTTGACCGGTAGTCGGTAAAGCCTTCATACAGTAACTGTTCTTTGGTTCCCTTCAGTGCATTGGCTGTCAGGGCGATGATCGGCACCGCTTGCTGTCCGGCCATCTGCTCACGGTTGCGGATGGCATGCAGTGCCTCGGTGCCGTTGAGCACCGGCATCTGGATATCCATCAGGATCAGATCAATACCTCCCCTCTGCCAGATTTCAACCGCCTGTTGGCCGTTATCGGCAGTTACCGGTTTGTGCCCCAGTTTAACCAGCATAAGTCTGACGGTTTGCTGGTTAATGGCGTTATCATCTGCGATAAGAACAGTCAGGGAGGAGCCAGACGCCACGGTTTGCTTCTGTTTGTTCAGATCACGCTGCTGGCTTGTGGCTGATCCTTTGAACGGCAGCTCCAGATGGAAAGTGCTGCCGGTGCCTATCAAACTTTCCACCCACAGGCGTCCTCCCATCAGTTCAGCCAGTTTCCTGGAAATGGTAAGCCCCAGGCCGGTGCCGCCGTAATGGCGGGAGGTGCTGGTGTCTGCCTGGGAAAATGTCTCAAAGATCTTGTCAAACTTGTCTTCCGGAATACCGATGCCGCTGTCTTGCACCGCAAGGTCAATCAGATACTGGTTGTCAAACTGTTCCAGCAGGGAGATCCTGACGGTGACCGCCCCCATCGCCGTAAACTTGACCGCATTGGAGAGCAGGTTCAGCAGGATCTGTTTGACCCGCAACTGGTCAAAATGGAGTATGCCCGGTATCTCGGTTGCCACGTGGTATTCAATGCTCAGATGTTTTTCAAGGGCACGGGTCATAACCATACCGATGGCTTCCTTGATACTCTTCTGCAGGGAGTAATCAGCATAATCCAGTTCAATCTTGCCGGATTCAACTTTGGACAGGTCAAGGATGTCATTGATCAGCTCAAGCAGGTTATCCGCAGAAATCTCGATATTTCGCAAGTACTCCAGCTGCTCTTCGTCAAGGTTGGTCATGCCCAGCAGCTGGGCCATGCCGATCACCCCGTTCATGGGGGTGCGGATCTCATGGCTCATATTGGCCAGAAATTCACTCTTGGCCATGTTGGCAACCTCGGCAGCCTCGCGCGCAAGCATCAGTTCCCGCTCGTACTGCTTCCGTTCCGTAACATCATGGGCAACATGAACCGTAGCCCTGCAGCTGCCGTCTGCATCGAAGATGGGTGAGGTCACCACCTGAAATTCACGCTGGAGCCGTTCAATCAGCACCTCGGCCATGTGTTCGCCATGGTCGTGCATGGTTTGGGTCTGGGGGCAGAAACCCGGTGGGCTGTCAGAACCGTGCATGCACTGGTAGCAGTAGCGTGAGGTCAGCTCTTCACGGCTGACCCCCAGCTGGTCAAGTGCCGCCTTATTGGCATTGAGAATCCGGTACTCTGCATCAATGATGAATATCAGGTCAGACATGGCATTAAAGGTCTGCTCCCACTCGTCACGACTGCGCCGGAGTTCAGCTTCGGCCTGCTTGAGTTCGGTCACATCCCGCATCAGTTCAAGCATGCAGGGGGTGCCGTCGGTGTCTATAAACGGCAGCGTAACCACCTGATAGATGCAGCCATCAGGATGACTGATCTCAACAATGGTCTCTTTGCCGTTCAGCATCCGTTCGTCCATCTGGCAGTAGGAACAGGGCAGGGCTGATTGCCCCAGTATTTCATGGCAGGTCCGGCCGGCCAGATTGCCATAGCGTTTTTTGATCATTTCGTTTGCATAGCGGATATGATAGTCGCAATCGATCAGCAGAATTCCCAGCCCGCTGTCGGCAACCGCCTCAAACAGCCGTATCTGACGCTCCTGCCGAGACTCAAAATCAGCAATCAGGCTGTTGAAGCTTCGTGCCAGCTGGCCTACTTCATCATCGTGTTCTACCTGAACCGGTTTGACGGTAGAGGGCTGGGAAAGATCAACCAGGCGCATGGCAGCAGAGAGCTGGCTTAAACCGCGGGTTACGGAGCCGGCCAGCCACCAGATGCCTGCTGCGGCCAGCAGCACTACCATGGACATGCCGGCCAGAAACAGCTGTGTAAAATGCCGGACAGGGGCGTAGGCCTCTGCCACCGGCAGATTGGCACCCAGGATCCAGTCTTTGGCCTGCAGCCGCTTGAATGAGGTAATGGCATGCAAGCCCCGGCTGTTGACGGTCTCGTCGCTCCCCTCAAACCCCTCCAGGGCACGGTCAAAGAGTTTATTCGCACCGGGGAGCACGTCGCGCTTCATGATACGGGTCTTGTCAGGATGGGCAATCATGGTCCGGTCCTGGGCAAACAGGTAGACGTACCCGGTTTTCCCCAGTCTGGTATCCGTAAGGGTCTGGAAGAAGGTGTCAGCTCCCAGCAGGTCCATTGCGCCGCCCATGATGGCGACCAGCTGTCCGTCCGGCCCGAAGACCGGCACTGTCATCATAATGGTGGGTCGTTGATGCTTTGAGGAAGGATAAGGGTTGGAGATGTACGGTTTACCAGTAGCAACCGTCTGCTGGTAGTACTCCCGGAACGAAAAATCAAGCCCTCTGCGGTTCGGCAGCCGGGGACTTTCGGCAATAAGCCTGCCCTGAGGGGTAAACAGAAACAGGCCGCTGGCAAAAAATGATTTCAGGCTATGGCGGGTATCAAGCCACTGTTGAGCCTGATCCGGGTTGTTGATCAACAGGCGCGGCATCACATCGGTTGCCTTGATCAGTACTTGGTGAGATTGCTTGAGCTTGTAGTCCAGCCCGTGGACAATGGTTTCCAGCAGGGCAAACTGCTGTCGGTAGATCAATGCAGCGGTTTCTTTTTTAAACCCGGTATAGACCGCAAAAGTTGTGAGGCTGAAAACCACCAGCAGAAACAGGGTTGCATACACAACAAAACGGGTTTTAATGGTTGTCTGGCGCATTGTGCTCCCTATGCCTTGGTCAGCCAGCGTATGATGGTTTCCTGCAGTTGCTGCATCCGTACCGGCTTGGTTACAAAATCATGCATGCCGGCACTCCTGCATACGGATTTGGCATGGTCAGTGCTATCTGCAGTCAGGGCAATGATCACCACCTTTTGATTCAGGCTTAGACGCCCTGCATCTTGACTGGTGATACAGCGCGCTGCGGTGTAGCCATCCATGACCGGCATCTGGCAATCCATCAAAACCAGATCAAAATACTGCTCTGAAAGCAGACGCAACGCCTCCAGGCCATTACCGGCCACATCTGATTGATACCCAATCTTTGACAGCATTGTTGTGATAATCGTCTGGCTGAGATGATCGTCCTCAACCACCAGAATTTTTGCATGTTGGTGCAATACAGGCATATCCACGCTCCTTGGTCTGGTTGTGTGCCGTTTTCAGGCTGTGAGTACCGTGGTTTTTTAGAAGCACAGGAGATGCCAATAGATAAAAACTATTTATATCAATATGTTATAAGGGTATTTGCTTGATAATGGGTGAGACATTTGGGAGGTCATTTTGTGTTAAAATGTTTAAAATTATCTGATATCAAGCTGTTGCGCTTAAAGCAGGTTGTTGGTTGTTAAGACAATTGTCGCAACAGTTTTGAAGCGCCAGTCATGCCCCCGGTTTTTGCCGGAGCAGTTTTTTGTTTAAAGCGGCCCTGGTGATACCGAGCCGGGCAGCTGCTGCACCCTGGTTGCCGTGAGACAGCTTCAGGGCCTGCGCAACAAGTATTTCTTCAGCCTCTTTCAGGGTAGGGGTGCGTTCTCCCTGCTGGTCATACAGAACAATGCGGGTGTCTGAGAACGCCTCTGCAGAAAGAAAGGGGACAGCTGTCTGATAGTCAACACCGTTTGCCTTGAGAAAGCTGCTTACGGAGAGGGTGCCCTTTTCGTGTCTGGCCAGTGCATCAAAGACCATCCCTTGCAGCTCACGAACATTGCCGGGAAAATCGTAGGCAGCCAGGTAGCTGCACAGCTCTTTGGGCACGGTGGGTTTGTTTTTGCCAAGTTTTTGAGCTGAATCCGCAATAAACCGTTCCACCAGCAGCGGCAGGTCTTGTGTCCGCCTCCGGAGAGGCGGCAGGGTGACTTCGTGCACATTAAGGCGATAATAGAGATCCTGTCTGAAGGTTTTTGCCTTGACCAACCGGGGAAGATTGCAATGGGTTGCCACGATGATCCGGGCATCAGAAGATCGCGGCAGGTCTGAACCAATCGGGTAGTATTCGCCTTCCTGGAACAGTCTCAGCAATTTGACCTGGGAGGCTATGCTGAGATCACCGATCTCGTCCAGAAAGAGTGTGCCGCCCCGCGCCTGGGAGACCAGACCTTCCCGCACTTTATCAGCGCCGGTAAAGGCCCCGCGGACATGGCCAAACAGCGAGTCTGAAAAGAGCTGATCATCCAGACCGGCAACATTCACCGCGATAAAGGACCCCTTGCGACCACTGGCCTGATGAATCGCCCGTGCGATCAGCTCCTTGCCGGTGCCGGTTTCACCTTGCACCAGAATCGGCTCTGATGTCACTGCGATTGCTTCAAGGTATTTCAAGATGGCCAACAGGGCTGGATCAGCGGTTGTGATGCAGGAAAATGCCGGATGTCTGTTGTCACGAATATCCAGCAGGCTTGTTTTCAGTGATTCAACAATCTGCTGCAGGGATTTCTCATGCAGGACCCGTTTCACAACCAATGCCAGCTCCTCAAATTCGTGAACCGGCTTGCATACATAATCACGGGCACCGAGCTTCATGGCCCGGATCGCATCGGTTATGACTCCGGTGCCGGAGATGACAATCACCGGTGTGGCAGGTGATTCCTGGTTGATGCTTTCAATCACGGCAAAGCCGTCCAGAACCGGCATACGCAGGTCGGTAAACACCAGATCCGGCTGTACTTCACGGAAGAGATCCAGCCCTGCCTTTCCGTTTTCTGCCTCAAAAACAGTACAGCCGAGTTCGGAAAAGTAGCCTGCAAGTCCGCGCCTGAGGCCGTGTTCATCTTCAATGATGAGAAGGGTTGTTGTTTTCACGCGTGTTCTCCGTATGGTTCGTCCCCAGAACCGGCCAGCGGGAGCCGGATAGTGAAACAGGTGCCGCCCGTATCAGGACATGCTACCTGCATGGTGCCACCGTGTCTTTCAGTGACAATCATATAGGAAACAGCAAGCCCCAGACCGGTGCCCGCACCTACCTCTTTGGTGGTAAAGAACGGCTCGAAAATGCGAGATCTGATCTGCTCGGGAATACCGGGACCATTGTCGCTGATCGAAATTTCAGCAGATGAATTGTTGCTGGAGGTACGAACTGTAATCGTTGTCGACAGATCGCCCTGTTTTTTCATGAAAAGGGCCTGTGCAGCATTTTTTAACAGGTTGATCAGCACCTGTTCCAGTTCGCTGACCACAACCGGCACCAGGGGGAGCGTGCTGCAGTAATCTCTTACAAGGGTAATGTTTTTAAAATCATAGCTCTTTTTCAGATCATAGTCAGTGCCTGCAAGCGTTATGGCCTGATCACAGAGCTTGTTCAGATCAGCAGGTTGCTTGCCTTCATTGCCGATCCTGCCAAATTGCAGCATTCCTTTGACAATAGTGGATGCGCGCCGTCCCGCCTCACGCATGTTAGCGATAAAAATATAAATTTCACGTTGTTTTAAGTATTGAGCCAGTGCATCAAGATTAATCCCTGCTGCATCAGCAGCCTCCTGGTTAATCGGAAAGGCTGGATTCAGACGTCGTTCAAGCAGCTGTAAATCCTGCACAATAATTCCCAATGGGTTGTTGATCTCATGGGCGATGCCTGCAGCCAGACCGGCTACCATTGCCATTTTCTCGTTCTGAATCATCAGTTCCTGGGTCAGTTTGCGTCCGGTGATATCAACCAAAAAACCTTCCAGGAGTTGTACCGATCCCTGATCATCCCCGATGGCACGCATGTAGAGCGCTCCCCAGAAGTGAGCGCCGTCTGTGCGCAGGAGCTGGATCTCTTCAGTGGCAAGGGCATCGTGGGTTGTGAGCTGTTCGAGAATGGCGATTTTGCTTGAAGAATCACCGAAGATTTGAGCAGAAATATCGCAAACCTGTTTCATCATTTCTTCGGGCGATGCATACCCGAACATC
Source organism: uncultured Geobacter sp. (assembly GCA_964648885.1). Classification (GTDB taxonomy): domain Bacteria; phylum Desulfobacterota; class Desulfuromonadia; order Geobacterales; family Pseudopelobacteraceae; genus Trichlorobacter. The sequence goes on from CAZYMK010000030.1 coordinate 8,154, forward strand.
TGCGCAAACGCCCTATTGGTATTTACAAGTCTGCCGTCAGGCAATGACTGGAAGATGCCGACAGGCGCAGACTGAAACAAGAGCCGATACTTTTCTTCAGATGCCTTGAGGGCGTTTTCAGTCTGTTTTCTTTCTGAAATATCCCTGCCTTCAGGGATCAGATAACGGACACGGCCAGCTTGATCCGTCATTGGTCGCAAAGAAAAGTCAATGGTTCTGGGGGTGCCATCGGCAGCTAAATTTATGGTTTCAAAACGGCTGGTTTTGCCTTTTTGCCCCTGTTCAACAGCGTATATTACGCGCTGCTGTTCCAGCGGGGCTCCTTGCCACCAGGGTCCTTCCCAGAACTGGCGTCCGATGATCTCGGATTCAGCACAACCAGCCATGGCCAGTGCTGCCTGATTCACCTTCAGGATAGTGCCGTCAGCACTCAACAAGCCTTGCAGCTGCAGTGTGTTGTCAGTCATCGCCTCAAGCAGTTCCATACTCTCCTGCAGCTCTCTGGTTTTTTTGCGCACCAGCACCCTGAGCGGGATGATGAATGTCAGGGCGCCACCTGCAACCAGCAACAGCCAGAATACAATCTGCTTCGGGGTGATGCCGTGCTCATATCGGATGGCCAGCCATTTCTGGCGCAACTGTTGATGTTCCTCATGGCTTAACGAGTTGAGTACCTTGTTGATGATGCTGGCCAGCTCGGGCCAGTCTTTGCGGATCCCCATGGACAATGCATCATCAGGCATGGCCGCAGATGAGGCCACTTTCAGGTTAGAGAACCCCAGTGTATCTATCAGGTAGCTGGCAACGGCAAGGTTGCCGATATAGGCATCTGCCTTGCCGCTTGCCACCAGCTTCAGCGCTGAATTTGTGCCGTCAACCTCTTTAATTTTGTTTTTGGGCAGGGCTTGCCTGACCCATTCCGTACTCATGTAGTCTTTTTCCATAACAACCGTTTTTTTTGACAGGTCTTTCAGGCCTGAGAAAAATCCAGCGTCCTTACGGGTGATTATGACATGGGGGGCTGTCAGATAGGGGGTTGTCAAGATCATTTGCTGTGCGCGTTCAGGGCTGGCGGTAATCTCCATAACAATGTCAACAGAAGGAGAGGGTCTGCCGATTTCTTGCAACGCTTGTACCCAGGGCATGGAGACAACTTGTATGGTGATTCCGGTTTTTTCAGAGATGATATGCAGGTAGTCCATGTTCAGGCCTACCCTCTTGCCATCCTTAAGCATGTGGAACGGCGGGTAGTCTTCATTCAGCGGGATTTTGACAACCGGATGTTTTGCAAGCCAGGCCTGTTCAGCATCCGAGAACGCAAGCCCTGATGCCTGAGCCGTTGCTGCGCCCGGCAGAGGGGCAGCCGGTGCAATCAACAGTAACAGTACATAGAGGGTAACCAGGCATAACCGTGTGACCGCTGGTGTTTTGGGTTCATGATGGCGCATGCGGTTTATTTTTCATTGTCATCATCCAGACTGATAATGCCTTCTCTGAGTGCGTATCTGGTCAGCTCAGCCACATTATAACGTCCGAGCTTTTCCATGAGTGACAGCCGTTGGGATTCGATCGTCTTGGTACTGACCTGATGTTTTATGGCAATCTGTTTGGTTGACAGGCCTGATGCCAGCTCTTTCAGCACCTCTCTTTCACGCTGTGTCAGGAGTTTGCCTTTCAGGTTTCCTCGCAGTTTTGAATACTTATGCTCGTAGTCCTCAAGCATTTCTGAAACTGCTTCATGGATGTTCTGAACTATTTTTTCGCGTTCCTGCTCTTCTTGCCGTATCCGTTCTGTGATGTCGTGGATGAAGAGGGCAATCCGCTTTTCTGCAGCGCTTGAGTATTCGAGGGGAGTTACATAGTGTTCCAGCCAGCGTTCATGTTCCTGATCGATAAAGTTCAGGGGGATTCCGGTTTCGAAGACTTTCTTAATGTTTTCAAGCCGTGTTCCTTCAGAGAGATATTCCTTCAAGGGACCGGCCAGGTGTGACCCTATAATATCAGGCACCTGATAACCGAGATATGCTGCAAAACGCTGATTGGCAAAAACAATGTTCAGGTCGGCATCAAGCATGAGCGCACTTACTGGCGCGGCATCAATCATCATCTGCATTATTTTTTCATAGCGCTGCCGGAGTTCAAGGGTTCGGTATTCCTCAGTTACATCTTTATGTATGCCAATAAAGCCGATTACCTGGTTGTGCGTATCCACTATTTTGGTGAACTTTGACTCTGACAGAAAGACTGAACCATCAGATTTTTTCAGAATCAGATCTTCCGCGTAAAAGCCGGTGCTGTCTTTATGCTTTGCCCCCATGTAGTTGAACTGTTTTTTGTCGCTGAACAGGATTTCTGTTGATAGACCAACAATAGCATCAGAACGATACCCGAACAGCTGCTCGGCCGCCGGATTAAGTTTTTCTATTTTTCGATCAGCGGTTGCCGTTAACACAGCAATGGGCAGTGCTTCAAAGATATCGCGAAATAACTGCGCGTTAGATCTGAGCGTTTGTTCGGCATTTCTGCGGCGGGTCACGTCAAGCGATACGCCCACAGCTCCAACAACATTGTTTGCTTGATCAAAAACAGGAATGTGCTCAACCTCGAAAGAACATCCGTTTATTGAAATTTCTGTTGTTAATTGTTCGCCTGCCAACGCCATCCTGATTTGATCAGTGATTTCAGGGTGGTTATTATAAACGTCAAATACTGACCTGCCCTGTACCTCGCCAGGACTCAGGCCCAGGCTTGCAAGTGATTTGCCTTCGGACATCATGAATACGCCGTTTTTATCAATGGCCCAGATAACGATGGGGGTGTTATTGACCACCCAGTTAATCAGCGGTACCGGTTCTCCATGTTTGAAGACATTACACATGTTGCAATAACGATCGTTGAGTCGCTCAATTTCCTGTTGTGCTTGCTGGAGCTGTTCCTGAAGCTGCTCAACGTACTCCTGTGTGTATTTGCCGGGCTGAGCTGACACTTTGATAAACCGCCATTCATTGAAAAAAATTTTTAAAAAAATAATTATTTAATATGTATACATGGATTTTGAAGCATGTCTATCAGGACATTCCTGAGGGACGAGAAAAATATGCCTAAAATATAGGCATATTTTTCTCGTCTTGGCGTAAGAGACAAAGTGGGGGAGGTTATCTGATGAACATCAGTTAGCGGGACATCAGAAGGGGAGGCTGCTGGTCAGCTGCCTCCCCTTCTGATGTTTGTAACAATGGAAACTTGATCTTAACGAAGCAGCTTGAAGAGGTACATAAAGGTGCCTGCCACCGAGAAGCTGGTCAGCACGTTGAAGGTCTTGAACAGCCATCGGGCTGTTTCTACCTTGGCCATATGCAGTTTGATGTCGGTTGATTCGCCGGTAAATTCAATGATATTCATCCAGGCCTTGTCCCACTGATACATCATCAGATACATGCCGGAGGCTTTCCAGACCAGGGCAAAAACAAAGACAACCCCCAGGCAGATGATGCCGTTGGCAATGGGTGAGTCTTTCATCTCCATGTAGATCTTGAACACATAATAGATGTTCAGGATGCAGAGGAAGGTCCAGACAATATTGTTCATCATCCGGTAGTTACGCAGGACATAGAGTGAAGGCTTGGGGTTCATGCTGATCAGCAGGATGGCAATCAGGATCATCAGCAGGGTGCCCAGATAAATAGTTTTTTTGGACCCTGTTATTTCCAGGGTTCGGGTAAACAGATAGTATTCCTGGATCCCGTGGCTGACCATCAGAATTGATATGGTACCGATCGTGAAGTGGATCGCTATCATGATCGTGAAGGTTTCATGCCAGGGGTTCAGCTGGAATGACTGGCTCCAGAACAGCAGGAAGAAACCGATGCCGATACTGGTCCAGATCCGTGAGTTGTTCATACTGAAATAGAGGCTGATTGAAGCGGCTATCAACCAGCAGAACACAGTAAATAATGTTGTGTAATCAATAACTACCGGGTTGTAGATCTTTGGCAGAAACGGGAAGATTGAGGTGAGAGCCTGAAATAATGCTGTTAAATCCATAACGCCTCCTCGAACTCTTTACTGGGCGGAATTGTATAAAAATTAGAACTGCGCTGCACGTGCAGCAATGGCATCTTTCATTTCTTTAATCTTGTTGGTGCTTGCCAGAAGTTTGGCCCCCTTTTCAAGGGCACTGATCAGTTCCTCAAATTTGGCTGGGTCCTTGAGGGCAGCTGCACCACCGATGTTCAGGACTTCTTTTTCGGCAAGGGCCTTGCCCAGTTTGCCAAGATACTGGGTTGCAAGTTCGATAATGGTTGTTTCAGGGTCTGCTGCCGGGGTCTCTGCAGCAACTGCCGCTTGAACCGGCGGGGGTTCACCGACTGTCGTGGCCGGCATGGCAAAAATATTACCGCTTGATGATTCCCAAAGCGCACGTATATCAACCAATCCGGCAAGATCAAGCACAAAACCCTCAGATGCGCTTTGCATCCACAGGTCTGCCCGTGCTCCCGGCAGTCCGGCAATCTGCTGTACTTCTCCGGCGCTGGTCTCAATGCCGGTGGAGGTGTCGTGGAAGAATCCGACCGTGGCGCCGTTTCGATAAAATATCAGGCCAGCCCGCTCCGGCGTATAGATCTTGAGGGTGGCGGTCATCTGTTCGGTCTTGATCCGGTCAAGCAACGCCTTGAAGTCTATCAGCTTGATCTCCTGGTTTTCGATCAGGCTGGTTCCTCCCACCAAAGCACTGACAGCAGCTACAATGTCTTTGGAGAGCGCGTAAACATTGAATACCCCGTTGGAGGCGAGCAGCATCAGCTCCACCAGCGACTGGAGTGCGGCTTGATCCAGGATTGTAGCGCCATCCCGATGGACTACAGCTGTTACCAGCTTGCCTTCGTCGTAAACCAAACCACAATCAGCAGCAGGAAAGTCAAATGTGGCGCAGCCGGTGAGCTTGCCGCTTTTAAGCTTTTCCAAAGCGTCAGGTAGATGTAGTTTGGAGATCGGGACATTCTCGGCCAGCGGGTTTCCTTTTGGCAGAAGAAACATAATGGAGATCCCTCAAGGTGGAGTCACAGGGCAAATCCTGTGTTGTTACAAACTGGTGCTAAAAAGCATGAAGTTTTTTCTAAACGGCTGCATTGTAACTAATGAATTGATCCTGTCAAGTGCCGTGCCTGCGAAAAGTGCATGGTTCTGATAACATAACGCCGTTTCCGTATTTTGGGTTCATGCATGATGATCACGAATCGCCCACTTTTGTTGCCGCTTATCAGCCTGGTTGCCGGTTGTCTGGCCCAGTATCTGCTGGCAGTGCCGGTTACCGTGTGGTTACCGGTGCTGCTTGCGTGCCTTATGGCGTGCATGGTGCCAACTCGCTCTGCATGGCTCTACGGCTTTGCGGTAGCGCTGTTCTGGGCAGGTTGGGGGCTGCTGGCGCTGACACGGTATGATCTGGACAGCTCACCGTTGTTGCTCCAGGACGTAGAAGCGGTACCGGTTGTGGTTGAAGGTATTGTCAACAGTCGCCCGGTATATCTGCAGGATGGTCAGCGGCTTGATCTGGTTGTTGAGCAGATACAGACATCGTCACAGCTGTATGCCTGGTCGGGACGTCTGCTGGTGACGGTAGCCGGGGGGCAGGGTGACTGGTTGACCGGAGACCGCATCAGGTTTCCTGCCAGAATCAAGGTGCCCCGTCTGCTTGGTCTGCCGGGTGAGTTCGATTATCCTCGTTATCTGGCGTTACATGGTTACCAGGCAACAGCATGGGTCAGAGACGCAGACCGTGTTGTGCTGATGCAGGGCAATGCGGTGTGGTCTCTGCAGCGTTTACTCGATACACTGGCAGTGCGCTGCCGGAATCTGATCAGGCAAACCGTGCCGGACTCTGATCTGCATGGAGTGCTGATAGCACTGGCCACCGGATCCCAGCAGGAAATCCCGGAATCCCTGCAGGCAGCCTATACACGTGCCGGGGTCAATCATATTCTGTCGGTAAGCGGTTATCATGTGGGGATCGTGGCGGCGGTTTGGGTGTATCTGCTGCGCTGGTTGCTGATGCGTAGTGAATGGTTGGCGTTGCGGTTTGACCTGCGCCGCGTCGCCCTGTTATCGGCTGTGCCTGTTATGATTGCCTACCTGCTGTTTACCGGTTCTGCCTGGGCCACTGCTCGCGCGGTGCTGATGTTGATCGTGATCGTGCTGGCTTTCTGGTTTGAGCGGGATGTAGACGGTGTTGATGCCCTTCTGGCAGCTGCCTTTCTGTTACTGCTGTTTGATCCCGGCGCCCTGTTTGATCTGTCATTTCAGCTTTCGTGTGTGGCGTTATGGGGTTTAATGGTGCTGACGCCGATTTTCATACGGCCTTTTGAACGTTTTGGCTGGACCGGCTGGCGTCAGACACTGCTGACCCTGACTGCTGCATCTGCAGCAGCCACCCTGGCAACGCTGGTGCCGGTTCTGATGGCTTTTCATCAGGCATCGGTCAGCGGTATGGTGGCAAATCTGCTGGTGGTGCCGTTACTCGGGTATGGCGGTACTGTGCTGGCAACGGCAGCGATTCCGGTCATGCTGGTGGCTCCCTGGGCTGCCGGCATGGTGCTGCAACCGGCAGGATGGCTGATTGGGCTGAGTAATCAGCTGGTGACCTGGGTTGCGCAGTTTCCTGTTATTCAGAGCTTTGCTGTGCAGCCGCTCGATTTTATCGGTATGATCGTGGTGCTGGGATGTATCAGCTTCATCGGGGCCGGCCGACTGCGACGATATAGTATCGGCGGTGTACTACTGGGTCTGGGCCTGTATCATCTGGTGAGCGGGCCGGTGCATGACGGCAGGCTGCATCTGCATGTTCTCAGTGTGGGGCAGGCAGAATCAATCCTGATCACCCTGCCGGACAGGCGTACCATGCTGATTGATGGTGGCGGGTATCTGCAGACAAGTACCAGGGATTTTGGTGAACGGTATCTGGTGCCTGCCCTGCATCGTCTGGGGGTCAGACAGGTGGATATTATGGTACTCACCCATCCGCATCCGGATCATCTGGGTGGATTACCGGCGGTTGCCGAGCAGTTTCAGGTAAAAGAGTTCTGGCAAAACGAGGACGGTGGACAGGATCCCGCCTATCAGCGCCTTGTCCGGGCGCTTATGCAGCAGAAGGCCACCATACGCACGCTGCAGCAGGGTGAAAAACCTCTGGTTGATGGTCCGGTCCAGATTACAGTCTGTTCCGCCCCGGTAACAGGCGCTGCATATCAGGATGGCAATGAGGCTTCATTGGTCTTACGTCTTCAGTACCATGATTTCAGCGCAGTATTGATGGGAGACGCTGGCATTGAGGTTGAGCAGGAACTGATCAGGCAGGGAATCAAGCCGGTTACGCTGCTCAAGGTAGGACATCATGGTAGTAAAACGGCCACCAGTCTGCCGTTTCTGGCAGCAGTGCAACCACAGGTTGCTGTGATATCAGCCGGAGCAAACAATCATTTCAAGCTCCCGGCACCTGAGGTCGTAGACCGATTAGAACAGCAGGGGATACGTCTGTATCGCACTGATCAGCAGGGGACTATTCGAGTGTCCACTGATGGCAACAGCTGGTTTGGCAGCACCTATACTGTCAAAGATCGTAGCGTGGCCTCCCTGCGCTGTTTTTTTTTGACAGGCACTGGTTGCTGGGATAATAACTGACTCATCATGTCAGTAACAGGACAAGACGTCATGGACAGGATCCGGCACACTGACAGCGTATTGATTGTGGAAGATGATCGTTTTTTCCGCGAGCTGTATGCTGATATGCTCTCCGGTGCCGGATATACGGTGGCGGTGGCCGATTGCGGTGAGGCAGCGCTGATGCGTTTGCAGCAGGAAGCTTTCGGACTGGTGCTGACTGATCTGGCCATGCCCGGTATCTCCGGCCTTGAACTGCTGACCCGTATCAAATCCCGCGATCCTTCCATAGACGTGATCCTGGTGACGGCCAATGCCGATCTGGAATCAGCGCTGTTTGCCTTGCGACATGGTGCCCGGGATTACCTGGTCAAACCGATCAATCAGGATGAGCTGCTGCATGCAGTTCGGTTGTGCATGGAACAGCGTTGCCTGCTGAGCGAGAATGTAGAGCTGCGCACTATGGTGGGGCTGCTGCAGACCAGTCAGGCGCTGGCGGGCAGTCTTGATCTGGATGCCGTCTGTCACCTGGCTCTGGAGGCCCTTGCCCGTGAAGTGGGTACTGAGCGCGGCCTGGTGCTGCTGCAGCATGAGAGTAACGGTTACCAGCTGAAGGAATGTAAAGGGCTGGATGCTGCTACGGGCGCTGCGCTGCAGGCGGCTGTGCTGCCAATTGTGAACAGGCAGCGATACCGTCGTGGTCAATTGCTGCGGATAGCTGTTGATGAGACCTGTCCGGTCTGTCGGCGTGCGGACCTGCGTGAGGCATTGGTGGTACCGTTACTGGTTCAGAGCCATTGTTCGGCCCTGGCGGTGCTGGCAAACGAAGCAGGTTCACCGTTACCGCTGCCGAAGTCTGAGCGAAATGTTGCGTTTCTGGTGGAACATGGAGGCCGGGCACTGGATAATGCGCTGCGGTTTGCAGCCACCCAGGAGATGCTCTACCTGGATGAATTGTCCGGGCTGTTTAACTATCGTTACCTCAAGATAGCGCTTGAGCGTGAGATGAAGCGAGCTGATCGCTATGCCACCAAGCTTTCGGTGCTGTTTCTGGATCTGGATAATTTCAAGCTGGTGAACGATACCTACGGCCATCTGGTGGGAAGTACACTGTTGCGTGAGCTGGGACAGTTGCTGTCTCGCTCGGTGCGTGAGGTGGACGTGGTGATACGCTATGGCGGTGATGAATACACGATTATCCTGGTTGAGACCGGTCCGGACATGGCGCACCAGGTAGCCGAGCGTTTGCGCCGGACAATCGAAAGCCACATCTTTATGGCCCGTGATGGCTACCAGATCAGACTGACGGCAAGTCTGGGGCTGGCTGCCTACCCGGATGATACCACTGAACTGAATGATTTGTTGACCATGGCTGACAAGGCAATGTACGCCGGTAAGTCTGCCGGCAAGAACTGCGTCTACCGGGTGGCTGGCAAGCCCCAGGCAGAGTAGGATTTCGCACAGAGAAGGAGCATAGATGAGTATCACCGCAATCAAGGGGTTTAATGATCTGCTGCCAACTGAATCGCCAACCTGGCAGTTTATTGAACAGACGGCGCGCACGGTGTTTGCCCGTTTCGGGTTTCAGGAAATACGGGTGCCGATTGTTGAAAAGACCGAGCTCTTTTGCCGTTCTATTGGCGACACCACCGACATTGTAGAAAAAGAGATGTATACCTTTACTGATAAAGGCGGCTCCAGTCTGACCCTGCGGCCGGAGGGAACCGCCGGGGTGATGCGGGCTCTGATCGAACACAAATTGTATGCCCTGGACAGTATCAACAAGCTCTACTACCTGGGTCCGATGTTTCGGCATGAACGGCCCCAAAAGGGCAGGTATCGCCAGTTTCATCAGATTGGTGCCGAACTGACCGGCGCTGCTGATCCGATTGTGGATGCCCAGGTGTTGCTGATGGTGAGTCGTCTGTTTCAGGAGCTGGGGCTGACCGAGCCACAGCTGATGATCAACTCGCTGGGCTGTCCTGTTTGTCGGCCTGCCTACCGTGAGGCCCTGGTGGCCTTTCTTGCCGAGCGTAAGGACGCCCTGTGTGAAGACTGTGGACGCCGTCAGGCCACCAACCCTTTGCGGGCGCTGGATTGCAAGGTGCCAGGCTGTGTGGAGGCCACGCAGGGTGCTCCGGCCATGGTGGAACACCTCTGTGCCGAGTGCGACAGCCATTTCAGCCGGGTTCGGGAGTATCTCAGCGCCGCTTCGGTGCCGTACAGCCTGAACCCTCGCATGGTTCGCGGTCTTGATTACTATACCCGTACCACCTTTGAGCTGGTGACCGGGTTGCTTGGTTCCCAATCAGCCGTGGCAGCCGGCGGTCGTTATGACGGGTTGGTGGAACAGCTGGGCGGTCCTGCGGTGCCGGGAATCGGTTTTGCCCTGGGGGTGGAGCGGGTGGCCCTGTTGCTGGAGGATCGTTGTTTTGAGCAGCGGCCTGATCTCTTTATCGCAGTTATGGGAGAACCGGCGCGGATTGCCGGATTCACCCTGCAGGCAGCGCTGCAGGGATCTGGTCTGTGGGTTGAGATGGATTGTGAAGGCAAGAGTCTCAAGAGCCAGATGCGGCGGGCTGACAAACTGAAATCCCGCTACTGCATGGTACTGGGGGAAACTGAATTGACAGCCGGTTCAATCAGCCTGAAGACCATGGCTGATGGTACCCAGCAGCAGGTGCGTCTTGAGGCACGCGAGATTGCATTAGCTATCACAGGAGGTGCGTGATGAACTATCCGGTCTGGTATGTTCCTGAGTTAGGCGGTGGGTTGCTGATTGCCC
>CAZYMK010000031.1:0-18566 GCA_964648885.1 uncultured Geobacter sp.
CCTTGATATCCCGATTCCTGGGCAGGCATAGTTATAATGCCCGGGAATTTAGGTTTTAAAGGATTGAATGTTGAAGATTTAAAAAAGAAAGTGGTTGAAGTTTTTGGTGAGAAAGAAAAGAAGTTGAAGTCGATTATTGATGTTGAAGATAAAGAAGTATCAGAAGCAATTGAGAGTGTTTTAAAATAATAATCAAATAAGCGAAGTAAGAAAAAGGGACAGACAAAATCTGTCCTTTTTTTGTTTTAAAAAAAGATTGGAAGTGAAGGTTTTGGTGTTGAGGGTTGGTTGTGGGTTGGTGGTTAGTTGTGGGTTGGTGGTTAGTTGTGGGTTTGGTTAGGGTCTTTGGGTCTTTGGGGTTGGTCTAATGCTTATTAGCAAAGAGTGGCAGAAGCTTAACAGCAAAATCCTCTATTTTTTTCCCATACATCTGCAATCAAGATTGCAAAAAAACAAGGCTAAGCTCTTGAAAACACACAAAAACGCTGTTTTTGGCTAATACTATCATTTTTGTTATCTGGCGTCATTTAAGTGACCAGTAATATTAGGTTATTCTGATTTATCTTTGGTGTTATCAATGTGATAGCACAGCACAGATAATATTTTATTATTATTTAGTGACATAGGAATAACAAATAAAGTCTCAGTATTATTAATTAAAGAGACGAACAGCACAGATGAGATTTTATCGTTATATACAGATGAGTGCAGTAATTCAATTAAAGGAGGAAACGAAAATGGTAAAGCAACACCTAATAAGACTTAGCGATGTAGACAGTAAGAAGATTAAAAAGTTTGCAACTGAGAATGATATGTCGATGAATGAGTTCTTTGTTAATTCAGCGAAAAGCTATTTAAAAGAGAACAAGGCTGGCAATGATGTTCTTGTTCTTATACAGTCAGTTTATCGCCTCGAACAGAGTGTAAAAGAACAACAAAAGACAGTTAAAAAGCAGGAAGTACTACTGGCTAAACTTTTGGAAGTTTTCGAAACAATGAAAGTTATCGGAGATAAATCTTATGCTGAAATTCTCGAACAAAAAGAACTTTCAGCTATGTCAACAGCAATACTTGGTCAGTTAACAACAAAAGCACAACAAGAAGAAGCAATGAAATTATATTTAGCGAAAAAGGAGGCAAAAGGCAATGGCAGATAGAAAAGGATATCAAGACATCAGTATAGGTATAGCGGGGCAGGAAGCCAAGAAACAAATCAGTCTAATTGGCGAGAACTACGTTTATTATCTAGGTGCATATTTATTAGCATTTGTAGTCGCATTTATCGCACTACAATTTATGTTTGGACCAGACAACCCTCTTGATGTTTTCAAGGGAATTATGATGGGCATCTTATCAACATTTTTGCCTGGGTATAATGTCAGTTATCTCATGACAGAACCAGGCAGATGGACTGCTTCAGAGGCATATCAGTTTTATGCCATAAATGGTTTACGCAAAGCCTTTTCCACATGGAAATTTATTGGTTCCATATCATTCATTTGCGGTTTTGTAGGACCATACGGTACAGCTAAATGGTTCAAATCCATTCAAAAAAAGCAAGAAGAATTAAAACATATTGATGGCACGAAGGAAAAATATGAAAAAGAAATCATGGACACAATCAAGCAGTTAAACAAAGAGCACCCGGAGCGTAGACATATACCATCACTTCCCATTGGTAATGTTACCTTGACACAATGTAATGAGGTTTACGGAACTCTTATCATGGGAGCACCAGGCACAGGGAAAACAGTTATGATATCCCAGATGCTTGATGAGCTTCAGAAGAAGCAAAATTACAGAGTAATAGCCTACACACCAAAAGGCGATTTTATTTCAAAATATTATCACCCTGAAAGAGGCGACATAATCATAAACCCCTTTGACCTGAGAGGTATCAGACTAAACATCTTTGACTTGATTAAGAACAAAACAGACTATCAGCGGATTGCGTCAGTTCTTTTCCCAGAGCAATCCGGTAGTCAAGACCCGTTTTGGATTAACGCAGCGAGAGCATGTTTCGCAGGTTTCCTTAACTATTGCGTTATATCAGATAAAAAGACTAATGCTGACCTATGGGATGTCCTTTGCTATACCCAAGAAGATGTTTTGGCAAAGGTAGCCCCTGTTTACGGATGCGAAGAAATCAAGAAATACTTTTCGGATTCAAAACTTGCTTCAAACGTTTCGGCTGTTATAAGTGCTTACACACAGATATTTAAATTTCTTCCCAAAGAAACAGATGCTTTTGATATGAAGGCATGGCTAGAAAACCGTGATAAAGGCGGTTGGATATTTGTTTCAAACCATGACGAGCTTTCAGCGGTTTTAAAGCCTTGGATTACATTATTTATAGACTTCATTGTGTCAGCCCACTTATCATTACCTGACGACTTTGAACGGCGTGTCGTCTATGTCCTTGATGAGGTGAACACCCTCCATGCCAGTGTCGGGAGCACTATACATAAACTGGCAATCACAGGCCGTTCAAAGGGTGCTGTCCTGTTTCTTGGAGCACAAGGAAAAACCGGATTGGAAAAAACACTTGGCAGAGAACAGGCTTCAGATGTTTACAATGCCGTTCGTAATTCTGTCTTTCTGGCAGTTGGTTCTGACGACACCACCGCCAACTGGATGTCGGCAGTTTTAGGTAAGACTATGTTTTGGGAAACCGAGGTTTCTGGCACTTACAAGGTAGGTGATGATGCAGACGGTGGTAGCATTCGTAAGGTCAGAAAAACCGAAGATTTAGTAATATCTTCTGTTTTCACGAACAAATTAAAAAGCTTGGAAGCTTATGTAAGATTGACGGAATATGGTGTTTGTAAGACAACATTTACACCAAAAAACAGACCAAATATCGCAGAAGGTTTTATGGAACGTCCTGATTTGGATATTTATGAGATGTTAAAACACATTAAAGAGCTTGAGAACGCAACAAATGGTTCTACAGATGGTGAAAATGGTTCTGCAGATAGTTTTGCAGCCATATTCGGTAAACTGGTTTAAAACTAGATACATTTTTCAGCAAAAGAGCCTCTGTGTGAAACAGGGGCTTTTTTGTTTTTCAGCACAGATGAGTTTTTGTCGTTATATAGAGATGATAACAAATAACGGAGGGATTATATATGGTTAGCCTATCATCAATGGGAGCAGGACAGGCGGGAAATTACTTTAAACAAGAGGATTATCTGCTCAAAGGCAATGGTGAGTGGTTCGGCAAGGGAGCTGAAGCCCTTGGTTTAAACGGGCAGGTTCAAGAAGCTGATTGGTTATCAGCAATCAATGGTATGCATCCAGATACCGGTGAACAGTTAGTTGGCGGTGGTGGAAAAAATCACGAACACTCCGCTGGCATTGACCTGGCATTTAATGCCCCTAAATCGGTATCAATCCTTGCAATGGGTGACGAGCGGGTAATTGAAGCACACCAGAATGCCGTCAGAGAGGTAATGCAGGTAATCCAGGATAACTATATGGGTTATCGACATACTGCTGACGGAGTGACCGAAAAAATGCAGGCTAACAACATGGTAGCAACATTGCGTGACCACGGCACAAATCGTAATCTTGACCCCCACCTGCACACCCACGCCACAATATTAAACATGGTTCAGACGCAGGATGGCGAATGGAAAGCAATGGATGCGAAAAATCACTTTTCTGACCGTAAGGATTACGCCGTCTATTATCATAATGCGTTAGCAAACAATCTGAAAGAGCTTGGATATGAGACAGAGGTCACTGACGCAAAGTTTCTGAATTTTGAAGTCAAAGGTGTAAGTAAAGAGGCAATAGAAAAATTCAGTGAACGCACACAGGATATTAACCAGAAAAAAGAGGAATTGCGTGAGCAATATCCGAATGCAAGTGAAGCTGAATTAGGACAGATAGCCAATAAAGAAACAAGAATGACCAAGACACAAGCGTTTGAAAAGGCTTGTCAGGAAACAGGATTACCAACAAGCACAAATTCTGACTATGTTGTTGGGGAGCGCTTTATTAACCGCATGGAAGAAATTGGTACAGATTTAAACACGGAAATCAAAAATGCAAAGGATGCAGGCAAAGCTATAACAGAGAAACAGGAAGTATCACTTAGTGATGCAATATCAAAAGCAATGACAGGTCTTACACAAACAGAGAGCACCTTTAAGGAAAAAGACCTTATTAATATGACCATGCGTATTTCTGAAGGAAACTACGATTATAAAGAAATACAGCAAGGGATTAAAGAGATGCAGGAAGGGAAAAGCCTTGTTTTGCTTGATAACGGCACTGGTGCTCGTCAGGACAAAGTATTTACTACAAGTGCCATGCAAGCAAAAGAGCAGTTTATTAATGATTATGTAAGTAAAAACAATCACAGCGAAAAAGCACTTTATAATCGTGAGGAAGCAACAGAATTAGTTGATAAGCGTATGCAACAAAAAGCGGAAAGAGGTGAACCGACACTGTCAGAAAATCAAAAAGAATTTGTCGTAAATGCACTTGCAAGTGAAAGTAAGATTATGCTTGTTCAGGGTTTTAGTGGTGCAGGTAAGACTTTCGCTGCCAAAGAGTTTTCGGACATTGCCCAGGAGCAGGGTTATGAAATAGTGGCAATGGGTCCCACAGCGGCAGCGTCAAACGAGCTTGGCAAAAGTCTTGGAGTTGATAGTAAAACCGTAGACAAGTTTTTGTTAGACCAAGAGAAGCGCCTTAAATTAAATGAAGAACCAAAGCAGGAAAAGCCTTTGAAGAATTACAAAAAATTTAAATCACACAAAACTCTTGATGATGCGTTGAAATCAACAGTTTTGGATATCCAGCAGGGGCTGAATGGTAAAGATATTGACCCATTATTCAAAGAGCACAAAAGTCTTGATGGTGCTTTTAAAGATTTAGCCAAAGGCATTGATAAAGACATTAAGGAACGTCTGGATGGACATATTCATCAGGACCACAAGCAGATTTGGATTGTAGACGAGAGCAGTATGTTAGGCACTGATAAAATGGCGAGAATGACTGACCTTGCCGATAAACTTGGTGCACGTATCATGTTAATCGGAGACAGGAACCAGTTGCAGTCAGTTGACGCAGGAAGGATGTTTGGAATCCTGCAGGATGGTAATAAAGATTATGTCATGCAGATGACAGATATCCAGCGTCAGAAGACAGAAGACATGCGGGATATGGCTGGCAAAATCAGGGACATTGATAAAGTTGGTGATGCATTAAAAGTATTGGAAGACAAGGGCAATGTAAAAGAGATTACAGATAGGAATGAAAGACTTAATTTTGTTGCAGATAAATACTTGGAACTTGGCACTGATAGAACAGTAATTACCGTAGGTGTCAATGAAGACCGCCACGCCCTAAATGAAGCTATTCACGACAAATTGAGACTGGCAGGAAAGATTGATGAAAGAGAGCATACTTTAACAGTTCGAGAGAGCAAAAACATAGATGCAGGAAGCAAGCATTTTGCCAGTAGCTATGAGGATGGCGATAAAATCACATTAAATAAAAAAGTTGGTGATTTGTATTCTGGTTCTGTTGGCGAAATTATTTCCCGTGACACAGAAAATAATACAATCACAATTAAAACACACGTTAAAGAGAAAAATCCGGTTTTAAAGCTTGTAAGAGAATTTAAGGAGGTTGAGCGAACCCTTGATGTATCTGAGATAGGAAACAATGTCAGTATTTATCGAGAGCATGAAATCAAAGCATCTGTAGGCGATAAAATAGTAATGCTTAAAAACGACAAGGGCGTTGGTGGTGGTGTTGCCAACGGTGATACCGGTCAAATCACAGGTATCAACGAGAGTGGTTATATAACCATGATTAGAGACAAGGACAATGCTGAAATCGGATTTAATATTAACCAGTATAATCATTTTGATTTAGGTCATGCTTTGACCACCTATAAATCACAGGGGCAAAGTCACGATTATGCAATCAATCTGACTAATGCCAATAATACAAATTATAATGATGATTATGTGGCAAAAACCAGAGCCAAGCTGGATACATTTGTTGTGACCGACAACATGAACCTCATGAAACATAATATAGGAATAATGCAGGAGAAGACCTCAACCCTTGACTACACTCCTGAAAAAAAAGAATTGGATTATGACAAGGCATTACATCAGGTCAAACAAGAATTGCCTGAACAAAAAATAGGCGGAAGCGGTGAAGTTGTGAAACAGGAAGAAACACAAGATAAGAAACTTGAAGAAACTCAGGATAAGAAACAGGAAGAAACTGAGTTATCGAAGGAAACAAAGCCAGAAGCCGACAAAAGCGATTTTCCTCCTGAAAAGGATAAAGAACATAAGGCAGAGCCTGAAAAGCCGTCAGAAGACAAGAAACTTGATTATGATAAGGCTATGGAGAAGCTGGAAGATAATAAATCAGATGAGCGTGCAGCAAGTGAAAGCAAACAAGCTGAACAGGACAATGATAAATCAGATAAATCAGATGATAAATCAAATGATAAATCAAATGATAAATCAAATGATAAAGATAATGGACCTGAATTATCGATGTAAAACAGCACAGATGAGTTTTCACCGTTATAGATGATGAAGGTACAAAAAACAAATAACGGAGGAAAACAAAAATGAAAAGAGCAGAAGCAATCGAACACTTAGACAATTTGTTGGACAAACTGGACAAGTTTACTATTGAAGAATCATTTACCAGACGTAAACTTATGTCAGAGCAGGATGAAGCGGAAGCAGAGAAAATTGCAGAATATTTAGATGCAGTAAGAATGGTTAAAGTGGACATCCTTTCAGAGATATCTGATTTGGTAATCAACAAGAAGCTTTGCAGAGATGGTGTAGTGCCATGTTAAAAAAATTAGACTTATACTTATCGGGCAATTGTAATACTAAAAAGGGTAATATCTTTATATTGAGTGTCTTTTTAGTGAGCATTAGTTTTTGTGTTGGTTGCGTTATAACGGCACAACGTGGTGTTTATGTTCCAAAGCAATACCAGATTAAAAAAGCACCATATAATACAAACAATCACATGATAAAGAAGCAGGAAGACCCTGATTGTTGTATTCTACCAGTTTTAAAGGAGGTTTAAGATGGACGTAAAAACAAAGTTATTAGTGTTATCACCAATAATTTATTTGTTTGTTTTGGGATTTTACCATCTTGTTAAATATCTAATTTTGAAAAAGCTATATGCAGGACGACCAATTGAAAGAGTGCCACGGACACTAATTGGCAACTTTATTGTTTTTAATAAGGGGGTGGTTCTTGGACTGTTAATGGCTTTTTCATTCGCAGGCATGGGGGTATATCTTATCAACCAGCCAGACCCGATGACACCAAGATTACTAAAACTAAAATAATAATCTCAGGCATAAAACAAATTAACCGCTTTATAGGCGGTTTTTTTGTTGTTTTTGTTTCAGATATGTTTTAAATCGCATCTTATCAAAAATAGCGGAGGACACCATGACACCGGAAATCAAACAAATCAGCTTGAAAGAAATCACCACCCTCCCTGAGTTGGAGGCTTACCTGCCCCCCCTTGATGATATAGCCCAGGACAAGCTCAAAACAGAAATCAAAGAGCAAGGCATTCGTGAACCCCTTGTCTTAGGGGTTCTTGACGGCAAAAAGCTTGTCCTTGACGGTCACAACCGCTTGACCATTGCCAAAAAGCTGAAATATGAAACAGTGCCCGTTGTATTCCATGTGATTCAGGATATCACAGACGCTAAAATCTTCATGGTCAACAACCAGCTTGGCAAAAGGAACCTGTCAACCAAAGAAAGGGTTTTAATTGCCTTACAACTAGAGCCAGAGCTGAAAGCACAAGCATTAGCAAGACAGAAAAAAGGCAAGGCTGACCTTGAGCAGAAATCTGACACAGGTCGTGTTTCTGAGCAACTTGCTAAAATTGCAGGCAAATCACGAGACACAATCGCAAAGATAAAATTGATTAAGGACAAGGGCATACCAGAGCTTTTGAAGGTAGCAGATGCAGAGCTTAGTATTAACACAGCTTCTGAAATTGCTTCTATGCCAAAAGAAGCACAAGCAGGAGCTATTATTGAAGCACTCAAAAAGCCTGTTGTTGAGAAGCCAGAGGACAGGCACAACTTTACATGTGGTTCTGCCAGAGTTGACGGCAATAAAGTTGTTGTTGAAATTGACACAACCCTTGCCAGTGTTGAGTTGACGGCAGAGACAGAAGCCGAGAACATTAAACTACTTCGTGAGCGTGCTGACTATTTTGCAGGTATCGCTAATGACCTGCGTCAGACGGCAAAACTTATCAAAACCCCGAAAGAGCCGAAGCCAAAGCGTGAAAAGCGTGAGAAGAAGGATAAAGGTACAAAGAAAAAGCTGACTGCTTTACAGAAAAAGGCAAAAGAGTTTTTAAAAATGCTTCCTGACACACTTACACAGGCAGAGATACAAACGCTTCAGGAAAACATTGAGAACCTGCCTGTACGCAAACAGCAGGAAGCTATTAAACAATTCCTTGCCAGCAAGCAGGCGTGAGGAAAAAAGTTGTAAACATAGTCAGTCTTGACACCAAGGTTGACGTTAAAGACAACTATGCCTTGCAGTGCGTAGCCAAACACTACCACTTGCAAGGCTGGAAAGTAATTACAGACCCACAACAGATAGGTAAGTCCACCCTTACCTATCTTTCTCTTATCTTTACAAAATCCCGCAAAAAAGCAGAACCCTATCAACACCTGCCTAATGTCCACATAGGCGGGACAGGCTGGGATATATCAAGCAAACTACCGCCAGAGATTGAAGCCGTTAAGCCAAAGCTAAATTATGGCTTTACTACAAGAGGTTGCAACAGAACCTGTGGATTTTGTTTTGTACCAGAGAAAGAAGGACGTTTTCACGTAGTCGGGGATTTATACGACCTTTGGAATGGCATTGAGGGCGTTGATATCAAACTACTGGATAACAACATTCTTTATGACCATGACCATTTCAGAACAATCTGTGAGCAAGCCAAGAAGCACAAATTGCGTTTAGACTTCAATCAGGGACTGGATTTCAGGCTGTTCACCAATGAATCAGTAAAAGCCCTAAAAGGCGTTCGACTACCCCCACGCCTCCGCTTCGCCTTAGACAACAAGGGCGATGAAGAGGCGTTTTTAAAGAAACTGCCGACCATACACAAGGTTTGTAAAAGTCCCCTTGTATATGTTTTAGTAGGCTACAATACCTCTCTTGCTGAAGATTTGAACCGTTTGGATTTTATAAGTCTACTGGACTGCCGTCCGTATGTGATGAAGCACGATAATGTAACCAAAGACCCTGAATATTCGTTGTTAGCTACTTATGTTAATAGCAACGTAGGCTATTTTCCCGCAATGACCTTTACAGAATTCAAAGCCTACATGGAGCAAAGGCAGGGCAAACCAAAGGCATTTGTTCAGGCACCAGAAGCGCCCTTACGGATTCAACCCTACAGGTTGGATCCGTTTGAAACAGTTGTTGACCCTGAAACTGGCACAACATATCAATCTGTCCGTAGCACCGGCTTTGGAATTAATAGCGTTGAGCTTATAAACAATCTAGCTGACGAGTGCGTAGACCTTGTTTTTACCGACCCTCCTTATAATAAAAATGTTGCTACATGGGATAAAAAACATAATCCACAGTGGTTCTTGGAGCAGGCTGGCAGGATAATAAAAAATGGTGGAAGCATTTTAGTCTGGTGTGGACAGGAACTCCTCGTTGATTATATCAACTACTGCCCACAAAATTTAACTTTCAGACAGATAATTCACTGGGCGAAAACAAATCCACATCCAGTGAATCAGTCAGAAGATGCGATAGAACAAGGAAAATTCAGGCGATATTGCTACAGTGTTGAATATCTTTTGTGGTTTACCAAGGGGGATTTCTACACATTCAACCCTAACAAAATCCCAAAGGAGTTTTGTGGAGGCAACAGAAAAGACGTTTACACCGCCTCCCAGGTCATGGGAAAGACAGAGCGTGTGTTATATGAGGATGGTAAAACGCACCCCTGCCAGAAGCCTTTGAAGCTTATCAAAGCTATTTTGGAGGTACACAGCAATAAAGGGGATTCTGTGTTTGACCCATACGCAGGAACCGGAGTAGTTGCGGAAGCATGTATCAAAACTGGCAGAAAAATACTAATGGCTGATTTACAGGTAGAGCTTGCAAAGCCCGTATCTGCACGGCTTGACAATAAAAAACACCTGCACACTTAACTGATAATAGGCGTATATCACATATTAATATAACCCAATATAGTTAATTAGACTGCACTTATGTTGACAGCTAGCCTTGCATAAGTTATAAACATTACGATAAAGTTGCAGTCTATATCCTAAGTTTCAGGAGCATAATATGCGAATTGCCATTGTATCAACGTTGCTTGTCATGGCTTTTTCAACGCTTTGCTTCGCAGAAACTTTTTCATGGGAAGACGAAAATGGTTTGCACTTTACTGATAATTATAACTCTATCCCACCCAAATATCGCAGTAAAATCAAATTAGGTCCTGATGTCGCTCCATCACCGTATAGACCAAGTAAATATCAATCACTAGAAGATAAACGTAATAGCTATACATACGAAACACCACATAAATCCTATGATGAGTGCGTTACTTACGAAGAAATCAATATTAAGCTACGAGATGATATTCCAGCGCATAAAGCTTATAGGAAAGCTATTCTTTATTGTAATAAGCTGTTTGGGGTAAACAGTGTGAAAGAATATAGTCGTGGTTATAACGAAATTGATGACAGGCTTAATAGATAAGATAATGCATATAACTTGGAGGTCAATTATGAAACAATTTTTTATCTTATTATTGGCGGTTCTTTTACAAGTGACCTTTTTATGCAATGTGTTTGCAGAGGAGAAGCAAAACAAAGATAAAGTTGTTTATCGTCATCCAGTAGAAGAACAAAAGCAGTACCTTTTTACATATCTGATTAAGGCTAATCCTGAAAATGATGCAATTATACATGAAGTATTCCCAGAAGGCGTTTTCGATGCTATTATAGAGGATGCTATTTTTTTATTACCACTTGATTTAGTCAAGGCTATAGCTGGAAATCCTGAAAGCTTTTTAAGACTGATTAAAAAAAGCAAGTTTGTCCATAAAAATGACTATTGGCTCAATATCGCCTATAATAAATACAGTAGAGAAAATATAGATAGTATACTTTTAAAAACTTTATCGGTAATCGACGAACACTCCAAAATAGATTTTAGTAAGTTAAGCAAGTCTGATAAACAATATTATAATAACGCACTCATTGATGCGTTTGCTGGGACTATCAAGCCGATAATTGAGTTCATAAATTCAACGCCCAATGACCCAACTGGCGATATTATGTCATTTCGTATGTCTCAGTTTATGAAAGAAAGAAATGCTAATTATGTAGTTAGATATGGCGGTTATAACGATGTCCCAATGCCAACACTTATTGATAAACTCGAAACGCTCAGGAATAGTAAAATTTATAATGATTTATTTTACGTAGCTGTCGTGACAGCAGTAGCAGATATCTGGACTAATTTGTGGAGAAGTGCAGGATACGAAGATTTTAAATCACCACCACAAGTATTTCTCGTGCAGTCTGCGGACTTAAAAATGAAAGCCGTTCTTGACTTGTCATTAAAAGTAAAGGATTTTAAAGAATGGGATTTAGTGGCACGCAGAGACCACTTGCAAAATAGAACAGCATTCATAGCAGACCTCGTTGAAAAGAGAATTGATGATAACGTCCGTGAAAATGTTAGACTGTCAATGGCAAACAAGGAAGCAGAAATAGCTAAACTTATGAAAGGCACACAAGACCCAATACCAGTTTTCAAAGGACAGTCAGTTTACGAAGCAGTAAAATTTCAACAAGAGTATTTCAATCTTTTATTAACTAAACGTGGAGAAGCTATAGCTTCCAAATAAATTATTCTACAAGCATCATTAATAAAGTCTAATAATAAAAAGGCACCTTAAACAAGAGTGCCTTTTTTACTGTGCATTTTTTGTGTATTTCCTACCCGCTACTACGAGTAGCTCTCAGTATCACCATTTGAAGGCTACTGGCTAAAAACATAATAATTGTGCTACTTAACGCTACTCGTAATAATGCACAATATCTGTAAAATCAGCTAGTTATGAGACTGGAAATCGTGTGTACGCTAATCCCGTACCGAGAGTTCGAATCTCTCCCTCTCCGCCATCAAAAAAGTAACGGGTTGGCTGAAAAGCCAACCCGTTTTTTTATGCCTGCTCCTGCCAAAACTGCACCCGCTCCGAAAGTGAAAGCCTCAGGCAGCAGCTATATCTGTTGCCCCCAACGGCAGCACAATCTTGAATTCAGCACCCTCAGCAGTGTTGCCAACACGCAGCATGCCACCGTGGTTCTGAACAATCCTGCTGACAATCGCAAGCCCCAGACCGGTGCCGTGTCGCTTGGTGGTAAAGAACGGGGTCAGCAGTTTTTTCATGGTTTCTTCCGGAATGCCGCCGCCACTGTCAGCTATCGACAGCACCATCAGCGGTCGCCCCTGCTCCTCAATCCCTGCCAAGCCGATCCGAAGCCGGCCACCGCTGGGCATGGCCTCCTGGGCATTGGTCAGCAGATTGATACAGACCTGCTTCAGCTGGCCGGCATCACCCAGCAGCTGCCAGCGTCCGCCCGGCAAATCCGCTTCCAGTTTGATTTTCCGATCGGCAAGCGTCAAGCGGTAATCAGCCAGACACTCCTCAACAACCTCCTTCAGATCACAGAGCTGATAGCAGATGGTCGGCTTGCGCGAAAAGGCCAGAATATCACCCAAAAGCCGCTCAAGGCGGTGCGACTCATTGATGATGGTTTCCAGGTAATGGCGCTGCGGGGTGTCCTCCGGCAGAGTTCTTTCCAGCCGAGCGGCAAAACCGCCAATGGTTATCAGCGGGGTCTTCAGTTCGTGGGATATGGAGGCGGCCATCTCACCAATGGCCGCCAGGTGGGCACCATGCACCAGCCGTTGCCGGGCATCGCTCAGCTCGGCGTGGGCCTCTTCAAGAGTGCGGTAGAGGCGGGTGTTTTCAATGGCCATACCGGCCTGATTGGCAAACAGCTGCAAAACCTGCAACTTTTCTTCCGTAATTTGTTCCAACCCGGAAGGGTTATCAACAATGATAACACCGATCAGATTGTTACGGGTCACCAGCGGTACCGCTGCACAGGTGCTGATGCCGAAACGCTCCACAAAGTCGCACTCGTCACAGCCCTGGCAATCAAGATCTGCCAGACAGCACAGCTTCCGCTCATGCACGACCCTGGCAACCAGCTGGCAACCATCACTCAGATCAATGCGAGTGCCGCGCACATCTGCACAGAATGCTGATTGCTGTTGCAGCAGTAATGCCTCCGGCTCAAGATCCCAGAACCCTGAAAGCGGGTTGTCCGGGTCAACATCAACCACATGAAAGCCGGCGGTATTTTCACGGCAGATACCCAGCATCCCCTGCAATGTATTAGTCTTTTGATTATAGAGAAACAGCATGGAACGACCAAACAGGCCGTTGTTTTCGCACACCAGTGCAGAGAGGATCAGATGCAGCAGCTTGTTCAACTTCATGGTGGAGAGCAGCGTTGAACTGAAGAGATACAACAGTGAGAGGTCTCCAGCGAGAGACATGGGTACGGGCACCGCGTGGGATGTCTGTTTGGTACTGGTATCTGCCATGCCTGATTCCTGATGGCCGCAGCTGCAAAGTCGGCCAGGGGTGACAGCGTTAGGGTCGTTTTTCTTTCTGCTCCGCCTCAATCTTGCAATCAATGCACTGGGTGGTCACGGGACGGGCCTTGAGCCGCGCCTCGCTGATATCGCCCCCGCAATCCTCACAGATACCGTAGGTGCCGTCCTCGATCCGCTCCAGGGCTTCACGGATCTTGTTGCCCAGCTTGCGCTCGCGATCGCGGATACGCAGCTCAAAGGTACGGTCAGACTCCTGAGTGGCGCGGTCAGTCGGATCCGGGAAGTGAGCGGCGTCATCCCCCATCTCATGCACTGTTTTGTCCGCCTCAGACATCAGTGCCTTCATCTCGTCCAGGAGCAACTGACGGAATTGTTCCAGTTTTTCTGCTTCCATGCATTTCCTCACTTCAGCTATAATTTGCTGATATTAAGGACTTTAACCGAGCAAGTCCAGTAAAAAGTATGTTACAGCAGCAACTCCAGAGCCTCCTGCACAGTAGAAACTCCCTGCAGCGCAATGGATCCGCCGGACAACCGACGCAGATTGCCCTCAGGCAGCAGGCATTGCTCAAACCCCAATTTGCCAGCCTCGGATATGCGCGGTTCCGGTTGGGTAATGGCACGCACCTCACCCGCCAGCCCCACCTCACCAAACACCACCGCATTGGCCGGTACCGGACGGTCAAGATGGCTGGAGGCCACCGCCAGCAGCATGGCCAGATCAGCAGCCGGTTCAGTCAGCCGCGCACCACCGGCCACATTCAGAAAGATATCCTGCCCCCCCAGGTGCAGCCCGGCCTTTTTCTCCAGCACCGCCACCAACAGTGCCAGCCGGTTGCTGTCCGCCCCGATGGTGGTACGGCGTGGCGTCCCGTAGCTGCTGGGGGTCACCAGCGCCTGCACCTCAACCAGCAGTGTGCGGCTCCCCTCCAGTGATGCAGTAACCACTGAGCCGGGCGCATCCAGCGGTCGCTCTGACAGAAACAGCTCGGACGGATTGGCCACCTCGGCCAGACCGCCTGACTTCATCTCAAACACCCCTATCTCATTGGTAGAGCCAAAACGGTTCTTGACCGCCCGCAAGATCCGGTAGGGATGCCCCCGGTCCCCTTCAAAATAGAGGACCGTATCCACCATATGTTCCAGCACCCGGGGACCGGCAATGGAGCCATCCTTGGTCACATGCCCCACAATGAAAACCGGAACACCGCTCCCCTTGGCCAACAGCATCAGCTTGCCAGCAGATTCCCGCACCTGGCTGACACTGCCGGGTGCCGACTCCAGCGAGTGGGTCCAGACCGTCTGGATCGAGTCCACCACCACTGCCCGTGGCCTGATCTTCTCCACCTGAACAACGATCTCCTCCAGACTATTCTCAGCCAGCACCAGCAGCGGCCTGCCGCTCACCCCCAGCCGCTCGCCCCGCAGACGGGTCTGGGCTGCCGACTCCTCGCCGGAGACATACAGCACCGCCCCCAGCTCAGCCAGATGGTGCATGGCCTGCAGCAGCAGTGTAGACTTGCCTATGCCCGGATCACCACCGATCAGCACCAGCGACCCGGGCACCAGTCCGCCCCCCAGCACCCGGTCCAGCTCGCCGATACCGCAGCTGAAACGTGCCTCGGCCTGAGGCGGCACCTCTCCGATCGGCAGGGCCTGGTTCCTACCCTGACCGTGCAATCCGATACCCTTTGTCGCCCCCGGTTTCAACTCTTCGGCCATGCTGTTCCAGGCCCCGCAATCAGGGCACTTGCCCAACCACTTGGGGGACTGGCAGCCGCATTGGCTGCAACTGAACACGGTTTTCTGACGCATCAACACTCCTCTCAAACACAATCACTGCACCAGCTGTCTGTCGTGCGCACTCTAGCAAAGCACTCAACCGGCAACAACCACGGATTTGCGTCTTGTACGCACAAATACCGTTTGCTATAGTACGCGGTCATAAATCAAGTAACTGGATTACCAACCACCCCTGAAAAGGAGAACACCACGCCATGCAAAGCACCATTGAAATAAAACCCGGCCTGCACTGGGTCGGCGTACTGCACCCGGAACTACGGGTCTTTGACGACCTGTTTCCAACTGAACACGGCACCACCTACAACAGCTACCTGATTCAAGGCAGTGAAAAAATTGCTCTGATCGACACGGTCAAGGGCAAATTCACTGATCTGTTCATGGACAAGATCCGCTCGCTGGTTGACCCGGCGGCCATTGACTACATCATTGTCAACCACGCCGAACCGGACCACTCCGGCTCGCTGGCCTACCTGCTGGGCCAGTGTCCCAACGCCACCGTGATCTCCACCCAGGCCGGCAAGAATTTTGTCACCAACATGATCCACAAGCCGTTTCAGTCACAAGTGGTCAAGGATGGCGACACCCTCGACCTGGGCGGTCGCACCCTGCGCTTCATCATGGCCCCCTTCCTGCACTGGCCCGACACCATGTTTACCCGGCTTGAGGAAGAAAACCTGCTATTTACCTGCGATGCCTTCGGCGCCCACTACTGCGATGTGAAGCATATTTTCAACGACGAGACCGAAGACTTTACCTCGGCCCGTCAGTTCTACTTTGACTGCATCTTCCGTCCCTTCAAGGACAAGGTACTCAGTGCAGTAGAGAAAATTCGTCATGATGTGATCGATATGATCCTGCCCAGCCACGGCCCGATCATCCGCAAAGACCCCTGGCGGGTGATTCAGCAGTTTGAAAACTGGAGCAAGCCGACCTCCTTTGGCAAAAAGGTCGTTCTGCTGTACCTCTCCCCCCACGGCAACACCGAGAAGATGGCTAAGGCCTTTGCAGAAGGGGCCCAACGTGACGGCATCGAGGTCTCCAGCCACCATATCGTCGGCATGGCTGCCGATGAGATCCGTACCCTGATGGAGGAGGCCGATGCCCTGGTGTTCGGCATCCCCACTGTGGCCCGCGACATCCCGCCGCCAATGTGGCATGTACTGGCAAATTTGAGCAGCGTCAAGCTCAAGACCAGCCAGGCGGCCCTGTTCGGCAGCTACGGCTGGAGCGGTGAGGCCTGCAAGATGGCTGAAGAGCGGCTGAAAGGGATGGGGCTGAAACTTTTGGCCGAGCCGGTACGGACCGTATTTACCCCGACAGCAGAGGTACTGGAACAATGTCGCGCCCTGGGAGCGACAGTATCTGAAGCGGTGGCGAACAAAAATTGAACCATGGTAGGGGCACGGCGCGCCGTGCCCCTACACCCCCCCCCATCGTTTGAACAGGTTGTGTTCCACCCCCAGCTGATCCAGAACCTTCCCCACCACAAAATCCACCAGATCATCCAGGGTTTGCGGCTTCTGATAAAAGGCCGGCATCGCGGGAATTATTCGAGCTCCACAACGGGAGAGCTTCAGCAGGTTCTCCAGATGGATGGCTGAAAACGGCGTCTCCCTCGGAACCAGCAGAAGCGGACGGTTCTCCTTCAGCATCACATCCGCTGCCCGCTCGATCAGATTGCCTGAGATGCCGGCTGCGATCCGTCCGGCAGTACCCATGCTGCAGGGGGCGATGACCATCGCATCTGGGGCCGCCGAGCCGCTGGCCTCCGGTGCCCAGAGATCGGTCACATTGCAGAGATTCAGATTGGCGTCCGGCAGATTCCACAGCTGTTTGATCGCTTCACTAACACTCAGCTCAACGCCGGTTTCATACCGGCAGACCTCAAGCCCGCTTTCGCTGGCAACCAGGGTTACCTGATGCCCGCCACGCAGCAGCTCCTCCAGCAATCGCAGTCCGTAGATGCTGCCTGATGCGCCGGTTATGGCAAGCAGAATACGCATCGTTTTATTCCTCCCATGCCTCATGCCCCAGAGGCTCACGATTCAGCTCTTCCCTGTGCTGCCGCCATAATGGCAGGTACTGGTCCATCAACCCCTTGAAGCGGTCATTGTGATGTTTCTCCAGCAGATGCACCAGTTCATGGACAATAATGTATTCCAAACAATGCACCGGCTTCTTGATCAGCTCCAGATTCAGCCAGATACGCCGGGCAACGGGGTTACAGGTTCCCCAGCGGGTCTTCATCCGCTTGATACCATACTCAGAAACCTGCACACCGATGATCTGCTCCCACTTGGCCAGCAGTTCCGGCATCTGTTCCTTCATCTGCCTGCGGTACCAGTTGTAGAGCAGTGCCTCGCGGTAATCGCTGCCATGGTCGGGGGATACATGCAGCTCAAGGGTGCCATGACGCAGCAGCACTGCAGGGCGTCCGTCGTGTAACTGGATATTCAGGCGATAGCGTTTTCCCTGGTAGTAGTGGGTCTCACCGGTGATGTACTCACGGGGGGATTGCCGCTCCTGAGCTGCAAACTTTGTCTGATGTTTTTTGATCCAGCCCAGCTTGCCTATCACCGCCAGCCGGATCGCCTCCATCCCCATCCTGCCTGGTGCGGCCACCCGCACCCTGCCATCAGGTGGATAGACCCCGATATGCAGATTCTTGATCGCCTTGCGCACCACCTCAACCGTAATACCGCTGACCTCGATCTGCTTTGTCTTAGTAGTCATGCTGCTTCTTTACCAGCTCAAGGATCTCATCAGCGCGGGTCTCCTGCTGATCCAGCGCCGCCTTGATGGCATTTTTCACCTTCTTGACCTTGATGGTATTGTCACGCCAGCCATCCTGCATGTTTTCCTTCACCGCATTATCCACGGCAACGGCCAGCAGTTCATCCTTATCAAGGTTGTCGTATAGTGCCTTGCGTGCCGGGGTGTTCAGACCAGCGGGATAGCTCCTGCCCCCTGGATTCTTTGCCTGTCTGGTCAGAGCAACAATCCGGTTCAGATACTCCTGATAGCTGATCGCCTCCTGCC
>CAZYMK010000032.1:0-18563 GCA_964648885.1 uncultured Geobacter sp.
CACCCCGACGCTGGGCCCGGTAGAGATCAACCGCACTGCGCTTGATATACCCGGTATGGGAGACCGTCACCACCATCTCGGCATCTTCAATGGTGTCTTCCAGCGAGATGTCGGCGGTCTGATGCATGATCTCGGTGCGACGCTTGTCGCCAAAGCGCTCCTTGATCTCGGTCAGCTCACCCACGATGATCTTCATGATCTCGACGTCAGCCCCCAGAATCTCCTTCAGGCGGGCGATCAGACGCTGGATATCCTCGTACTCATTCAGGATTTTGTCCCGCTCCAGGCCGGTCAGGCGCTGCAGCCGCATCTCAAGAATCGCCTGAGCCTGCAACTCTGACAGCTGTACGCTGCTGTTCTCATAGCCGGCCGGCCGGGGCAAATTCAACTTGGCCAGCCAGGCTGCATCGGCAAAGGCACCTTCCATCAGCCCCTGCTTGGCTTCGGGCGGGGTCTTGGAGGCACGAATCAGCTCGATCACCGCATCCAGCCAGTCCAGTGCGATCTTGAGACCTTCCAGGATGTGGGCCCGCGCTTCGGCCTTTTTCAGCTCGAACAGGGTGCGCTTGGTGACCACATCACGGCGATGTTCAACAAAGAAGTGCATCATCTCGGCCAGTGAAAGCACCTTTGGCCGACCATGCACAATGGCCAGCATGTTGATACCGAAGGAGGTCTGCATCTGGGTATGCTTGTACAGCTGATTAAGCAGCACCTCGGCGTTCTCGTCCTTTTTCAGGTCGATCACGATCCGCATGCCGTCCCGGTCAGACTCATCACGCAGGTCGCTGATCCCTTCAATCCTCTTCTCCTTGACCAGCTCGGCAATGCTGGTGATCAGGCGGGCCTTGTTGACCTGGTAGGGGATCTCGGTCACCACGATCGACTGTCGATCATGCTTCTTGCTGTTTTCCACATGGGCCTTGGCCCGCACCTGAATGATACCCCGCCCGGTGGCATAGGCATCAACAATCCCCTGACGGCCATAAATGGTGCCGCCGGTGGGAAAATCCGGACCCGGCACCAGCTCAAGCAGCTCTTCATAGGAGAGCGCCGGGTTATGGATCAGGGCAATGATGGCATCAATCACTTCAGACAGGTTGTGGGGCGGAATGTTGGTGGCCATACCGACTGCGATGCCGGACGAACCGTTCACCAGCAGGTTGGGAAACTTGGCCGGCAGCACTGCCGGTTCATGCAGCGACTCATCGTAGTTGGGGGTAAAGGGGACGGTTTCCTTTTCAAGGTCCGCCAACAGCTCATGGGTGAGCTGCTTCATCCGGATCTCGGTGTACCGCATGGCAGCCGGGCTGTCACCGTCAACTGAACCGAAGTTGCCCTGACCGTCCACCAGCAGGTAGCGCAGCGAGAAATCCTGGGCCATCCGCACAATGGTATCGTACACGGCAGTGTCACCGTGGGGGTGGTACTTACCAATCACGTCACCGACCACGCGGGCCGATTTTTTGTACGCCTTGTTATAGTCGTTGCCCATGTCGTGCATGGCATACAGGCAGCGCCGGTGCACCGGCTTGAGACCGTCGCGCACATCCGGCAAGGCCCGACCCACAATAACCGACATGGCATAGTCCATGTAGGACCGCTTCATCTCGTCTTCAATATTGACTGCTAGCTTCTGGCTTGACTGTTCCTGCATGCAGACACCCTTCAGATCCGTTTTATACTGGCTTCAAAGCGGGAAAATATAGCACAGTTCACCCTGCAAGAGAACCCTCTTCTTTTTTGGCGGCTGTCACCAGCGGCAACCGGACCGTAAAGACAGAGCCGGCACCCGGTGCGCTCTGCAGGGCAATGGTTCCCCCCATCAGTTCCACCAGGCGCTTGGTCAGAAACAGGCCGATACCGGTACCGCCCTGGGCTCGCGTATCCGTATCATCGGCCTGGGTAAACAGCTGGAAAATCTCACGCTGCTGCTCCGGATCGATCCCCGGCCCGGTATCATGCACCTCGATCTTCAGCAGGGGATGATCCGGTCGCTTGCCTTCCTCCCTGCTCAGGCTGATCACCACCTCCCCCTGCTCGGTAAACTTGATGGCGTTATTGACCAGGTGCACAATAATCTGCTGCAGACGGGTGCCGTCAATCAGTACCGCAGGGGGTAATGCGTCAGACAGCGCCATCCGCAGCTGCAGCCCCTTGTTCCGGGCTGCCATCTCAAACAGCCGCTTCAGGGCCAGCAGCAACTGTTCCAGCTTCACCACCCCCTGGCTGAAGGCATGTTCAGCCGTTTCAATCCGGGATGCCTCCAGCAGGTTGTCGATCATCGCCACCAGTGAGAACAACGCCGTCTTGGCCGCCGTGGTCATCTGGGGGTCATAGACCTTTTCGATCTCGATCAGCTGCAGCGTGCCCATGATCGCATTCAGGGGGGTACGCAGTTCATGACTTATGATATGCAAAAAACGCAGCTTGGCCTTGTTGGCACACTCCGCCGCCTCATAGGCCTTAAGCAGTTCCTGGTGCTGCTGCTGCAGCGAACGGTTGGCCTGCTCCAGATCCGTCATCTTCTTTTCCAGCTTGCGGAACAACGCCTCGCTGTAATCCTTCAACACCTGCCGCTCACCATCCGGGGTCTGCACCACCACCTGGGGCCGTGGTGCGGCCATAACCTCTGCAATGATGGCCGCCAGCCGGTCCGGCTCCATCGGCTTGACCAGAAAACGGTCTGCCCCCAGACTCAAAGCCAGCTCCTCATCCCTGGCCGTGGTAAAGGTGGCGGTATAGAAGACAAACGGTATCCCCTGCAGCAGCGGGTCTGCCTTCATTGCCTTGCAGAAGGCATAGCCGTCCATCACCGGCATCAGGATGTCGCTGACCACCAGGTCGGTCGGTGCTGCCCGGACCAATTCCAGGGCCTGTGCCCCGTTTTCCGCTGAAACCGTCTCAAAACCGTTGGCCTGCAGCAGCACCTCCAGAAAGTAAAGGTTTTCCGCATGATCATCCGCAATCACGGCACGTTTCATCGGCTTACTCCCCTGACAGGTGCTGTTCCACCTGCTGGATAAAGGTATCAGGGTTGATCGGTTTCTCTATGTACCCGTTACACCCGGCAGCCAGCGCCTTTTCACGGTCACCGGCCATAGCATAGGAGGTCACCGCCACAATCGGAATGGCAGATAACTCAGGATTGTTGCGCAGATGACGGGCCACGGCATGGCCGTCCATCCTGGGCAGCTGGATATCAAGCAGGATCAGATCCGGTTTTTCTGCCGCCGCCTTGTCGATCCCCTCCTGGCCGTCTGTGGCCGGAATAACCGTATAACCGTGCTTTTCCAGCAGAAAAGTCACCAGATACAGATTCTGCTCGTTATCCTCAATGTACAGCACCCGCTTATGCATCAGCACTCCTTTCAATCGGCAGCCGGAAGCCGAAGGTGCTCCCCTTGCCCGGCTGGCTCTCCAGCCAGACCGTACCGCCCATTAACTCCACCAGCTTCTTGCAGATGGAGAGCCCCAGGCCGGTACCTTCGTACTTGCGTGCAAGCCCGCTGTCGATCTGGCGGAACGGCTTGAACAGCCGATCCTGATCTTCCGGGCTGATACCGATACCGGTGTCGGTCACCGAAACCAGATAGCTGCCCTCTTCCCGTACCGCCCGCACGGTGATCCCCCCGGTCTCGGTAAACTTGACCGCATTGGAGAGCAGGTTCAACAGCACCTGCTCCACCCGGCGCTGGTCGCTGACCATCCGGCCCACTGCCTCATCCAGTTGCAGATCAAGGGTCAGCCTTTTTTTTTCAGCCAGCGGGCGGATTGACTGGGTTACCCTGGTCACGGCATCGGCCAGATGAAACAGCTCACGAGCGGTCTTCAGCTGGCCTGCCTCAATCTTGGAGATATCCAGCACGTCGCTGATCAGGGAAAGCAGGTGGTTGGCACTGGTCCTGACCATGGTCAGCTGCTTGGTCTGTTCAGCATTGATCGGCCCGGACAGCTGCTGCAGCAGGATGCCGGTAAATCCGATAATGGAGTTGAGCGGAGTACGCAGCTCGTGCGACATGGTGGCAAGAAAGGCCGACTTCAGGCGGTCTGCTGCTTCAGCCCGCTCCTTGGCCTCCTGTAGCTCGGTTGCCTGTGCCAGCTGCTCCTGCAGCATCTTTTCCACCCGCTGCTGCTCTATCCGCAACAGCGCCTCGGCCTCGATACGGGTCTGCACCTCTCGTTGCAGGCGCCGGTTCCAGAAGGCAAACAGGGCAATCACCGCCAGCAGTCCGCCGGCAATCTTCCAGATCAGCGAATAGTTATGCTTTTGCGCAATCCAGCGTCCGGCAATTGTTCGCTCTTCGTCAACGGTCAGGGAGGCCAGGGCCTTGTCCAGAATACCGACCAGGGGCCGGTTATCGTGGGCCACCCCAAACTGCAGGATCGAGCGCGGTTCTGCCAGGCTGCCCATCAGCTGCAGGTTGTTGAACAGCTCATGCTCGATCAGATAGACCACCACGGCCCGGTTACCGGCGTAGGCATCGGCCTCCCCCCGGCTGACCGCATCAAGCGCAGCAGAGGTGGAGTCATACTCCTTGATCACTACCTGCGGGAAGTTTTCCTTGAAGTGTACCGCATTGCGAAAGCCCCGTTCCAGGGCCACCACCTTACCGTTCAGGTCTGCCTCACGGGTGTAATAGGTATCCCCTTTACGGCCCACGATCACATGGGGGATGACGATATAGGGGCGGGTAAACAGAAACTGGGCCTCACGCTCAGGGCGCCGGGTAATATCCATGATCCCGTCAAGATCGCCCCGCTGCACCAGCTCCTGATTCTGCCTGAACGGCCCCGGCACCAGCTGGATGGCATTGTTCAGCCGCTTGTTCAGGGCCTTCACATAGTCAGCCCCGATCCCTTCAGGATCACCTGATTTGTTTACAAAATTAAGCGGCGGCCAGGCATCCATCATGCCGATCCTGATCCGGGGATGCTGCTGCAGCCAGGCCTGCTCCTCAGGGGTCAGCT
Organism: uncultured Geobacter sp.; assembly: GCA_964648885.1. Taxonomy (GTDB): domain Bacteria; phylum Desulfobacterota; class Desulfuromonadia; order Geobacterales; family Pseudopelobacteraceae; genus Trichlorobacter. The sequence goes on from CAZYMK010000032.1 coordinate 4,972, forward strand.
GCAGCTCAGACTGAGCAGCCAGACAGTTCATGACACTGCAGAACAACAGCAGCGGCAGCAGCAGCACTAGCACCCTTCTCAGCATCGTCATCCCGTGTCTCCTGGCAGCTTCAGCTGCACTCACGCTCACACTCTGCCATCAACAGCTTGATCTCGGCCTCGGACAGTTCCGGCAGTACAAAGCTGCCCAGCGGATCACGCTCCACCCGACTGATACCGGGATAGCGCCGCTCCAGCACCTTGATCTCCATGGCCTGGTTCCTGACCGTGGCCAAAAGACGCCGGTTCTCATCCTCCAGATCATACCGTTCTATGGCAGAGCGGATGGCAAACTTCAGCTCGGTATCGTCCCAGGGTTTGGTGAAAAACCGATAGATCTCCCCCTGGTTGACCGCCTTCATGGCCGCCTCCAGGGTGGCATGGCCGGTCAGCAAGATCCGCAGCGTCTCAGGCCAGCGCTCCTTGACCATGGCCAGCAGCTCACTTCCCTGCATCCCCGGCATCCGCTCGTCAGAGATCACCAGCTTGAACGGGGTATGGGCCAGCAGTTCCAGTGCCTCTTCACCGCTCTGGACACAGGTTACCTCATACGGCTCATCAAACAGCGCACGGGTGAGGGCCGACAGGACATTGGCCTCATCATCCACCAGCAGGATCGGGTTACTCATGCTCTACTCCTTTGCCAACGTGTGACATCGCGGTTACCACCACTCAAGGTCATAGCGTTCTATGGCGGACCTGATCGCCACCTTCAGCTCTTCATCATCCCAGGGCTTGGTGTAAAAACGGTAGATCTCACCCTGGTTGACTGCCTTTCTGAGGGCCTCCACCGTGGCCTGGCCGGTCAGCAGAATCCGCTTGGTGTGGGGATACCGCTCCTTGATCCGTATCAGCAGATCACTCCCCTGCATCCCGATCATCCGTTCATCGGTCACCACCACCTTGCACGGTGTCGTATCCAGCAGACTCAGTGCTTCGTCACCACTTTTGGCACAAAGCACCTCGTACGGCTCGTCAGCCAGCACACGCCGCAATGCGGAAAGGACATGCTCTTCATCATCGACCAACAGCACCGTGTTCATAGTGATTTCCTCCTTCGGATTAGAGATGAGATACTGCTACTGACGTGCCGTACCGCACTCCGGGCAGATCAGCCATTCCTCTTTCAAGGGGCGATGACACGAACGGCAGCAGTTATGTCGGAACACACCGCAGTGGGGGCAGAACAGGTGCCGCGATTCCATCAGCTTGCCGCAGTGGTCGCAATTCCGTTCCATCCGTACCGCCGGACCCACCACCCGCAGGATCTCATCCATGGTGGTCAGCCCCTGGCGCACCTTTTCCAGTCCATCCTCCAGCAATGAGCGCATACCATCCACCCGTGCAGCAGCCAGTATCTCGGATTCCTTGTAACTGGTGCCGATCATCTGGCGATAGTCGTCGCTCATCAGAAAGATCTCATAGATCCCCAGACGCCCCTTGTAGCCGGTGTTGTTGCAGCGTGCACAACCGGCCCCCTGCCAGACCCGGCCACCGAACAGTCCGGTTGGCACCTGCAGCAGGCGGGACTGCTCCGGATCAAGGGGTACCTCCTGACGGCAGTTGTCGCAGATCCGCCTGACCAGCCGCTGGGCAATAATCCCCTCCAGGGCTGAGGCCAGGATGTACGGCTTAACCCCCATATCAATCAGCCGGGTGATGGAGGCCACGGCACTGTTGGTGTGCAGGGTAGTCAACACCATATGGCCGGTTAAAGCGGCCTTGAAGGCGGTGTCGGCGGTCTCGAAATCCCGCACCTCACCCACCAGGATCACATCCGGGTCCTGGCGCAGGGTGGCCCGCAGCACCTGGGCAAAGGAGAGGCCGATCTTCTCGTGGATCGCCACCTGATTGGCCTCTTCCAGAAAATACTCCACCGGCTCCTCGATGGTCTCAAAATTCTTGCTGGGGTTCATCATGGCAGCCAGCAGCGAATAAAGCATGGTGGTCTTACCGCTGCCCGTTGGACCGGTGGCAATGATCACCCCTTGCGGTTTTTTGCTGATGATGGTGATCTTGGCAAGATCGTCAGGCAGCACTCCCAGGTCTTCCAACCGCTTGATCGATGCGCTCTTGTCCAGGATCCGCATCACGATCTTTTCACCGTTGATGGTGGGCAGGGATGAAACCCGCAGATCCACGATCCGGGTACCGGCCTTGACCGTAATCCGGCCATCCTGGGGCCGCCTGCGTTCGGCAATATCCATCCGGGCCAGGATCTTCAGCCGTGAGACCACCGCTGCATGCAGATCGGCCGGTATTCTGATCTTGGCATGCAACATCCCGTCGATCCGGTAGCGGATCACGGTGTTCTTGGTCTTGGCCTCGATATGGATGTCACTGGCACCGTAACGGATCGCTTCAGAAATAATGGCGTTGACGATTCGGATCACCGGCGGCACCTTAGATGAACCGATCAGCTCCTCAACCGAGGCCTCCTTTTCCTCCTCATCAAGCACAATGTCGATCTCGTCCAGTGGCTCCAGTTCGTTGTAGTCATCCAGCGCTGCCTCGCCGCTATCCCAGGCCTGACGCAAACGCTCGCCGATCTGGGTTGAAGTGGCCAGTACGGCGATCACCTTCAGGCCGGTTACCATGGCAATGTTGTCGCACTTGAGGATATCGGAAGGATCGGCCATGGCAATGGTCAGCTGGCTGCCGTCCAGCTTGACCGGTATCAGCCTGCCCTGCTCACACAGCTCCCTGGGCAGGCAGCGGGCCACGTTGATCGGGACCGTCAGCTCCCGCAGGTCCAGGTACTCCACACCCAGCGCCTTCTGCAGCGCAGCCAGCAGGTGGGCCTCACTGACCAGCTTCAGCCTGACCAGGGCATCACCCAGAAACTCGCCCGGCTCCTGCTGCTGATGGGCCAGGCCCAGTTCTTCCTGGCCGATCAGCCCGGCCTTGAGCAGGATATCCCCCAGCATGCTCCGGTTTTCCTCAAACAGCCCGACATAGTTCTTCAGTTTGGTCTGCTGCTGACGGGCCAGCTCCTTCAGGCTGCGGTTCTCATGCATCAGCACATACTGCTGCAGCGCCAGGGAGACCGTCAGCCGCAGGTCCTCATCATTCCACGGCTTGGTGATAAACTTGTAGACCGCCCCCTCTTTGACCGCCCCCATGATGGAGTTGACATCGGCATAGCCGGTCAGCATGATCCGGATCGTCTCAGGCCAGCGCTCCCGCACTGCCTTCAAAAGCTCAGCACCGTTCATACCCGGCATCCGGTGGTCGCTCACCAGCAGATGCACCGGTCGCTCCTCCATGATCTTGAGCGCCTTGTCGGCAGCATTGGCGGTCAGGATGGTGTAGTTTTCATCCAGGAAGATCCGCTTCAACGCACTCAGCACCCCCTCCTCATCATCCACAAACAGCAGGGTGAACGGCTCCTGACGCAGGGTTGGAGGCTCCAGTTCAAGGGAAGTGTCAGAGGCCTTCTGACCGGAAGCAGCAGTTTTGAAGAGATGGGCGTAGGACATTAAAAATAAACTCCAAGGGTCAAGGGTCAAGGGTCAAGGGAAGGCAGACGCTAACAACGGTCCCCTCTCCCTCGCGAGAGGTCACCTCTAGAGCCCCTCCGGCGCCGATAATCGCCTCACGGGCCACGGTCAGGCCCATACCGGTGCCGCTGCCCACCGGCCGGGTGGTGAAAAACGGTTCAAAGATGCGCGGCAGCTGATCAGCAGGGATACCGCAGCCGTTATCGCTGATGGTGATCAACAGGCGCTCACCTGCCACGGCACTGCTCACCCGCAGCTCCAGCCCCTCAGCACGGGACTTGAGCGCATTATCCAGGATGTTGGCAAAGGCCTGCACCATCAACGGCACCCGGCAGATCACCGGCGACAGCGGCTGCAGATCAGTGATCAAACGGGTATTGGGGGGAAACTGCGGTGCAAGCCCGGCCAGGAGCTGTTCCAGCTCATGGACCAGATCCATTGATTGCTGCTCCATACCATCCAGGTGGGCAAACCCTTTCAGCTGGGCCACAATGGTGGCAATCCGCTCAACCCCTTCCCGGCATTGCTCCAGCAGCAGGCCACTGTCGGTCAGCACAAAATTCAGTTTCAGCTGCTGCCGACGCTGGCCGGTCTGCTGCCTGATCTGCTCCAGGGAGCCCCCCTCCGCAAGCAACCGGTAATACAGCTCAAGCATCTCGGTCATCCGGGCCTGGTACTTGGCAAAGCTGTGCAGGTTGCTGCCGATAAACCCCAGCGGCGTGTTGATCTCATGGGCCATACCGGCGGCCAGCTGCCCCACGGCCGCCAGCTTTTCCTGCTGCAGCAACCGGCTGTAGGCGGTCTTCAGTTCAGCAGTCCGCTCCTCCACCTTCAGCTCCAGATCCCGGGCCAGGTCTCGGTAACGACGCTCAGACTCCATCAGGCGGCGGTTGGTATTCACCAGCTGCTCGTAGGATTCCTGTACAATCGTGGTATGTACCTCGGTGGTCAGCATCCGCTTCAGGTTGTTGGTCACGGTCAGCTGCAGGGCATCCTGCAGCAGCCGGGCAATGGCCTCAAAACCGGGCAGCTCTTCGGCAGCCTCCAGCAGCAGCGCACCCTTGGGCTCACCTTCCACCAGGATATTCAACTGCCTCCTGACCGGTGCCCCCCCTTCCGGCAGCTCCCCCAGCAGGGCCAGCGGCAGATCATCCTCGTCCAGCAGGGCAGCGCGGGCGATCCCCAGCTTCAGCGCACTGCGCAACAGCGGCTCAACCTCGGCCTTGCCGACAATATCGGCCAGGCGCTTCTCTTCGCCGATGACAAATTCGATATGTGAAGAGGCTTCTGTCATAATCAGTTACTTTCTTAAAACCGTTTCCGCCTGTACCAGCTGGGCCACAAAATCATCCCGGCTGACCTGATAGCGCTCCTGTAACCCCAGCTTCTGATCAACCGTATCAAACAGCCCCTGCACCGCAGCCCGGAAGGTCTCCAGTACCCCCCAGCCCTGCAGGGCCGAGGCCATCAAGACCGGCAGGCCGGTGGGGCCCCAGGTCTCCCGCAGCTCGGCCTCAGGCACCACCCCCGGCAGATCCTGCTTGTTAAACTGCAGCACCAGCGGCAGCTGTTCTATGGCCAGACCCACCATCGACAGGTTCTGTTCCAGATTGGCAAAACTCTCGGCATTGACCCCCTGCTGACTGAGCTGCGAATCGGCAATAAACACCACCCCGTCTGCCCGCTGCAGCACCGCCTTGCGGGTAGCATCATGGCGTACCTGCCCCGGCACGGTGTAGACCTTGAGCTTGATCTTGAGACCGGAGGGAGCCACGTAGAAGAACGGCAGCAGATCAAAGTAGATCGTGCGATCTTCAGTGGTGTCCAGCATCATCAGCTCGCCCCGTCCTTCCTGCGCAAGCCGGTCGTGCAGGCAGAGCAGGTTGGTGGTCTTGCCGGACAGGGCCGGTCCGTAGTAGACCAACTTCAGCACCAGACGTTTATGCAGTTCATCAAATTCGATCATGGGATACCTAAAACCTTAACGCAGAGAGGCAAGAGGGGCAGAGACATAGAGTAAAACAAGCAGGTTGTTTTTTTATTTTACCCTGTTTATCTGCCGTTCTCTGCATCTTTGCTTCTCTCTTCTTACTCTGCGTTAAAAAGCCTTTAAAACCTTAACGTAGAGGTGCAGAGGTGCAGGGGCGCAGAGAACGGCATAAGGCAGTGGGGTAAAACAAAATCAGGTTTTCTCTGCGTCACTACTTGAATACCTTAACCCTTGCCATGTACCAGGGCAGAGACCCCGCACTGCGGCGGGTCCAGCTGATAGTAGCGTTTGATCGCCTCAACCTGGTTCTCGTCGAGCACTACTCCCTTGTTCAGCAAAAGCAGGCCGGTACCGGAGATGACATCCCTGGTCAGAATCATGCCGGGTAGCAGCTCATCGGGCCGCAGCTCAAGCTCAATGGTTGCGTTGGCATCCAGTTCCGGCAGAGAGAAGTAGGCGTAACGGGCGATCTTGCGAAAGACCCGCTGCAGGGCAGGATCCAGCTTGATCCCCAGCCCCAGCTCCACCCGGGCCAGTGCCTGCTCAGCTGTATTGCCGCCGCCGGAAATAGCCCGGTCCAGCTGATCGGCATAGGCCAGAATCCGGGCGCCGATCGGGATCTCCGCCCCCTTCAGGCCGTCAGGGAAACCGCCACCGTTGACCTGTTCATGGTGATGCCTGATCAGCACCCCGGCCGGCCTCAAGTCAGCAATGCCGTCAATGGCCATCTGGCTCCGCACCGGATGCCGGCTGTAGAGCGCAAAGTCATCTGGCTTCATTATTTCCGGGCACAGTGCCAGCACCCGCTCCGGTATACCGATCTCACCGATGTCGTGCAGCAGGGCGGCGATTCTAACCGTCTCGATCTCATCCGGCATCAGCCCGTACTCCCTTGCCGCTGCGCATGCCAGCTCAGCCACGTTGCGGGCATGCTGCTGCATCCGCTGACCCCGCAGCTCCACCAGACCGGAAAAGGCGCTGATCATGCCGTTGTAGTTCTGCTTCAGCTGGATCAGGGCCTCATTCAGATCATCGGCCTTCTTGCGGATGGCAGTGGTCTGCTGCAACACCCGGTTTTTGAGGTTTTCATTCCACTGCTTTAGTTCTTCGTTCTGGGCCTGCACAATGACCTGCAGACGCCGGTTCTCCTGAGCCAGCAGCCAGGTTTTCACTGCCCCCCGCAGGGTCTGCAGCAGATCGTCGTCATTCCAGGGCTTGTTCAGGTAGCGGCTGGCCCCTCCCTTGTTGATGGCATCGGCAGCTGCCGAGATATCGGAATAACCGGTCAGAAGCATCCTGATCGCATCCGGGGCCAGCTGTTGTGATTGCTGCAGGAATTCAGCACCGTTCATCCCCGGCATCCGCTGATCAGACACGATCAGGGCCACGTTTGCCAGAGCAGCCAGCTTTTGCAGCCCGGCCTCGCCCGATCCGGCAATCTCGGTCTCAAACTCCTCATCCATGGTCAGGCGCTGCAGGGCCTTAAGGATGTTCTCCTCATCATCCACAAACAGCACGGTTGGCTGGACAGTATCATCGCTCATTGGTCACCAGCTCCTTGGCCAGGGGCAGAAACTGCTCAACCAGCCGGGGATCAAAATGGGTTACGGTCATTTCCAACATGATCTCCTGCACCTGCTCCAGGCTATAGGCCTTACGGTAAGGCCGGTCAGAGTAAAGCGCGTCAAACACATCGGCAATAGCCACAATCCTGGCCTCGATCGGGATCTCCTCCCCCTTCAGGCCGGAAGGGTAACCCAGACCGTCAAACCGCTCATGGTGGTACATGATCACGTTGACCACGGTCTCGGACAGATGGGCCTGCCGGGCCACCTCCGATCCCCAGCGGGGATGCTGCATGACCGACTCCATATCATCTTCACTCAGGCGTCCGGGAAAATTCAGCACCCGTTCAGGCACACCGATCTTACCGCAATCATGCAGCCAGCTGCCATGCTTGATCTCCTCACGCAGCTGCTGCTCTAACCCCAGCTGTTCGGCCAGGGCCACGGCATAGCGGGCTACCCGATCGCAGTGTCCCTTGGTGTAGGGGTCTTTCAACTCCACGGTCTGGGCCAGCGAGAGGTAGACCGTCTCGTCCTCGGTGGTGCCCAGCGACGTCACCAGCTGGTAACGCATCAACGCCTCATCCACTGTCTCCATCAGCTCCTGGTTGTTCCAGGGCTTGGTCACAAAACGGTAGGCCTCGCTCTTGTTGATGGCATCAATGGCAATGGAGAGATCAGCATAGGCGGTCATCATGATCCGCACGGCCTGGGGCCAGCGGGCCTTGACCCGGGAGAGGAACTCGATCCCCCGCATCCCCGGCATCAGGTAGTCGGAGACCACCACCCAGACCTCCTGCTGCTCCATGATCGCCAGGGCCTCCGGGCCGGAGGCGGCAAACAGGCAGCGCAGATCGTCCCGCTCCAGGTACATTCGTTCAAGGGAACTGCGAATCGACTGTTCATCATCCACAAAAAGCACGGTACGCATGGCTCATACCTCCAGAAAAGCCAGCACCACGGCCTGGCTGTTGGCAAAATCTACGGCTTTGCCCAGTACACGCCAGGGGCGGTCACCAAAGGTATCGGTCACGGTCAGCTCTCCCTGGCTGCGGACCTGCTCCACCAGCTGTTTCAGACGCGGGTCGCAGAAATGATCGATATCCGTTCCAAAAAAATCATCACACAGTTGTTTGAGGATACGGGCCGCCCTGGTGTTGCAGTGGGCGATCAGGCCGTTTTCATCGATCCCCACCACCCCCACCGGCAGGTTGCCCAGCATGGTCTGGGAAAACTCCAGCGCCTTGTTCCGCAGCTCAAGGTCCTCGGTCCGTTGCCGCACCTTCTCCTCAAGCTCCTGATTGGCGTGGGCCAGCTCCTCCAGCAGCTCACGGTTCTTGCGCAGCAGAAAGTAGCGTTCCAGACAGTTCTGGATCGTTACCCGCAGCTCTTCGTCGTTCCACGGTTTTGGGATGAATTTGTAAATATGGCCTTCATTGATGGCCGCCACAATCGCCCCGGCATCGGCATAACCGGACAACACAATCCGCACCGTATCGGGCCATTGCTCGTAGACCTGCTTGAGAAACTCCACCCCGTTCATGACCGGCATCCGGTAGTCCGACACCACCACCTGAAAGGTATCGCCGGACCCAGCCATGATCTGCAGCCCTTCCTCACCGGACGCAGCGGTCACCACCTCATAGTCGTCATCCAGAAATACCCGTTCCAGCGAACGGAGCACATTACGTTCATCATCAACACAGAGGATTCTGACCGGCACATTGTAGGTTTCCATAGAAGACTCCTTCAAGCTTTAACACAGAGACACAAGGTAACAGAGACACAGAGGAAATTTTGGTAACGTGTCATCAAAGCACTCCATTTATCACCCTATGGATGCCATCCTTCACCATCTTTTCACCAAAATTGATCACCAGCCCAAGCTTCATATCCATTAAACGAAGATACGTCAGCAGCTGTGTCTCAAAAATCGGGTTGTACTGAGCAACAGATTTCACCTCTACAATCATTCGACGGTCAACCAACAGGTCAAGCCGTAATGGATAGGCAAGAGTATGTCCTTTATAAGCGACAGGCACTTCAAGCTGCCGTTCAATCAAAACTCCGCGCTCCTGCAGCTCCCAGCACAAAGCCTCTTCGTATACCCCTTCAAGCAGACCGGGACCGCCGAGCGTCTTATGCACCTCAATAGCAGAGGTAACAATTATTCCGCTCAGTTCATTCAAATGCATCTGTTGCCCACTATGCATAACTAACGGCCTTTCTCTGAGTCCCTGCGAAAAGAGGCTCAAAACCTTTTAACACAGAGACACAGGGCAACAGAGACGCAGAGAAAACCTGAAAAACTGATGTTTACGCACCCCTTTTTACTGCTTTTCTCTGTGACCCTGTATCTCTGTGACTCTGTGTTAAGGTTTTCCCGAATCCACCGGCAGCCGCACCGTAAACGTACTGCCTTTGCCCGGTTCACTCTCCACCTGGATATCACCGTGGTGCTTGTGGACGATATCGACCGAGATCGGCAGCCCGAGGCCTGTCCCCTTGCCGGCAGGTTTTGAGGTAAAGAACGGCTCAAACACCCGCGTGCGCACCTCTTCGGTCATTCCCTTGCCGGTGTCGCTGACAGCCACGCAGACCCAGTCCGGCTCGCTCCAGGTCTTGACCGTGATGGTGCCCGGCTTGTCCATGGCCTGGGCCGCATTGACCAGCAGATTCAGAAAGACCTGGTTCAACTGCTGCGGGTTGCAGACGATCGTCGGCAGTTCACCGAAATCCCGCTCCAGGGTAGCAATATACTTCAGCTCGTTCCAGGCGATGTTGATGGTGGTCTCCAGGCATTCATTCAGATTAACCCGGCTGGATTCAGCCTGATCCACCCGTGAAAAGCTCTTCAGATCCTGTACGATCCGGCGTACCCGGTTGGCGCCGTCCAGGCTCTCGGCCACCAGCTGGGTCACGTCGCTGATGATGTAATCCACCTTCAGCTTCTGGCGCAGACGATCCAGCTCATCCAGACCAGGATGATTGGGGCAGGCGTAGAGCGACTGCTGCAGCGCTGCAATATAGGTATCCAGCCGCTCGGCATACTTGCCCAGGGAGGTCAGGTTACTGGTGATGAACCCCATCGGGTTGTTGATTTCATGGGCCACACCGGCTGCCAGCTGGCCAATGGAGGCCATCTTCTCCTGCTGAATGATCTGGGCCTGCATCGTTTTGAGCGACTCCTCGGAGCTCTGATGCTTGGCAATCGTCCGCTGCAGCTCCTGCACCTTGGACTGCAGCTTGGTGAACAGCACCTCATTATAGCTCCGCAACAGCCGCATCTCCTCATCCAGGGACAGGTTATCCGGATGTTCCTCCTGCCTGCCGGTCAACAGCTCCTCCACTGTCGCACGCAATACCTCCGGTGCCACCGGCTTGATCAGATAGCGGCCAGCCCCCAGCGCCAGGCCAAGCTGCTGTTCCTGCGGATCAGTGTAGCTGCTGGAGTAGAGGATGATCGGCACCTGCTGCAGCTGCGGATCTTCCTTGCAGCGACGGCACAGCTCAAACCCGTCCATCTCCGGCATCAGTACATCCGTTATAATCATGTCTGGCCGATTGGCGCGGGCCGCTGCCAACGCTGCCGCACCATCTCCCACCGCTTCAATCTGGTGACCGGCCTGCTGCAGCTGCAGCTCAACCAGTCCCAAACCAACGCTATCATCATCTGCAAGCAGTATCCTCGCCATTGACATGCTCCTTACAAGCCTTAACACAGAGATGCAGAGGTACAGAGAAAAACACGTTTTTTGTTTTTACCCTGTGTATCTACCTTTCTCTGCGTCTTTGCGTCTCTCTTCTTACTCTGCGTTAGAGCTTTTTGACACCAATGGCAGTCTGACCGTAAAGGTGGTGCCGCTGCCCGGCTTGCTCTTCACACTCAGCTCACCGCCATGTTTTTTGATGATCTCCTGACTGATGGAGAGCCCCAAGCCCGTTCCCTTGCCCACCTCCTTGGTGGTAAAGAACGGCTCAAAGATCCGGCGCTGCAGATCTTCCGGCATGCCGCAGCCGCTATCAGCCACGGAAATGCAGACCGACTGATGGTCGGCCCAGGTACTGACCGTCACCACCCCCTGCTGTTCCCCTTTCGCCTTGATGGCGTGGGAGGCGTTCACCAGCAGGTTGAGAAAGACCTGGCCCAGCTGCTGCTGGTTGCAGACCACCCTGGGCAGCTCACCGTAATCCCGCACCAGATCGGCCACATACTTGATCTGGTTCCAGATGATGTTGATGGTGCTGTCCAGACAGGCGTTGATATCAGCCGGTTCCATCAGCCCGGTATCACCGTGGGAGAAGGTCTTCAGATCCTGCACGATCTTCATCACCCGCTGCGCCCCTTCCAGGCTTTCATCCAGCAGGGCATGGATATCGCGCTGTACATAATCCAGCTTGAGGCTCTTGCGCAGCGCAGCAGTCTCCTGGCGCCCCTCATCGGTAGCACACTGCTGCAACAGTTCATCCTGGGCCTTCAGGTAGTGGTCAAACTTCTCAATATATTTGACCAGGGTGCAGAGGTTGCTGTTGACGAACCCCATCGGATTGTTGATCTCATGGGCAATACCAGCGGCCAGCTGGCCGATGGAGGCCAGTTTTTCCTGCTGCAGCAGCTGCGACTGCAGTTCCCGTAGTGCGGCCTCAGCCTGACGGCGGGCCGTGATATCACGCGAAACCCCCACCAGGCCGGTTACCCGTCCGTCTGGCTCGGTCAGCACCGTGGCGTTGACCTCCATCCAGATCGTGCCGCCCCCCTTGCAGCAGACCTCCACCTCGGCAGCCAGGGTCAGGTCGCTGCAGGTGCCAAAGGCGATCTCTGCCAGCTTGTCCCCCACCAGCCGCTGCACCTCCTGGCGGGATGACGGGGTCATGAAGGTGTCAATCTGCTCCTGCAGCAGTTCTTCAGGAAGGTACCCCAACAGCCTGCTGCAGGAAGGGCTGACATAGGTATAACGCCAGCAGTGGGGATCCATGCTCCAGATGATATCGCTGGTGTTTTCCGCCAGCACCCGGTAGCGGGCCTCGCTCAGGGCCAGCTGCCGGTTGCTCTGCTCAAGCTCCTGCCTGACCCGGCTCAGCTCAAGGTGCAGCCTGATGCGCGCCATCAGCAGCGGTTCAAGCGTCGGTTTGTTGACAAAATCCACCACACCGCAGGCAAACCCCTGCAGCTGGCTCTCCAGGTCAGTGGCAGCACTGATCATGATCACCGGTATCCGGGCCGTTGCCGGCTGTTGCTGCAACTGCTCCATCACCTGAAATCCGTTGATACCGGGCAGGTTGATATCCAGCAGGATCAGGTCCGGCAACCGGCTGAAGGCCAGCTCCAGCGCCTGCTCACCGGTCTCGGCGCCAAGCACCTCAAACCCGGCCCGCCTGATCTGCGTACTCATCAGCATCAGCGCCGGACGGGAATCATCCACCACCAACACCAGAGCCGAAACCACCCGGCTATCCGAATTAACTGCGTTCATGGCTGCTCCTCAGCCTGTTGCATCAGTTTTCTGCTGGGGGGGGGGGTGGTGAACGGCACCCGCACCGTAAAGGTCGTGCCCTGCCCCTCAGCACTCTCCACCAGGATCTCACCGCCATGCTTTTTAACAATATCATAACTGATGGAAAGTCCCAACCCGGTCCCCTTGCCAACCTCTTTGGTGGTAAAAAACGGCTCAAAGATCCGTCGCCGCACCTGCTCCGGCATGCCGCAGCCGGTATCACTGATGCTGACACAGGCGTAGTCGCCATCGATCCAGGTCCGCACCGTGATCAGCCCTGTCTCATCGCGTCCCAGCTGCTCTACTGCGTGTGAGGCATTCACCAGCAGGTTCATAAAGACCTGGTTCAGCTGCTGGATATTGCAGTGAACCTTGGGCAGCTCGCCGTATTCCCGCTTCAGCTCGGCCACATACTTGAGCTGGTTCCAGATGATGTTGATGGTGCTGTCCAGGCACTGGTTCAGGTCGGCACTGCCGATCTGCGAGGTATCGCTGCGTGAAAAGCTCTTCAGGTCCTGCACGATCCGCATCACCCGCTCGGCACCTTCAATCGATTCCAGCAGCAGCTGCCGAATGTCCCGCTGCACATAATCCAGCTTCAGCGTCTTGCGCAGGGTCTCTGCCTCCTGCTGGTCGCAGCCGCAGCGCTGCAGGGCCTGTTCCAGGAAGGTAATGTAGCGGTCAAACTTCTCCACATACTTTTCCAGGGTACCCAGGTTACTGTTGATGAACCCCATCGGGTTGTTGATCTCATGGGCGATGCCGGCTGAGAGCTGGCCGATGGAGGCCAGTTTCTCATTCTGCAGCATCTGGGTCTGCAGCTGCTGCAGCTCTTGCTGCGACTGCTTCAGACCCGTGATATCAGTGGAAATCCCCAACAGGCCGGTGATCAGCTCTTTGTCCTCATCAGCATAGAAGGGGGTCTTCAGTTCAAGGTAGACCCGCGTACCCCCATCCGGCAGGGGTACCTCCACCTCTTCGGCCGTACGTTCACCACTGAAGA
>CAZYMK010000033.1:0-7634 GCA_964648885.1 uncultured Geobacter sp.
TTCCTTTTCCTACCCAGCAGGCCAAGCAGGATAGAAATGCCTATATCCAGCAGAAAAACTGTTAGAATAAAAAATAACCATAAAACTAGGTTGTTAGTTGTATATAGACCCAAAAATGTAGGCTATAGGTAGGATTGCTTTTCTTCTTTTTTCAAGCAATACACTTACTCCCCCTCAAGTATTAACCAAAGTTATCAAAAACGATTCCATTCATTATCATGGCTGATGATTGAATCCTATTCAGGGGACCGGGGTTACATCCTCTTTCCGGTTGTCTATAACAAGTCTGTTTTCTAATAAAAATATATGTATGTGTTTTGGGAGGTGTTCCGGGTGTTCCGGTGTTCCGTTTGAATATTCACCCTTTAATTCAGTTGGTTACATGGAACACCAGCAGCAAAAAGCCGGAACACCTGCGCTTTAAGGTGTTCCGGCTGATTATGTGTTTTCAGTAAGTTAAACAAGAACACACCTTTTGAGGACTGCCTAACAGCCAGTAAAGGGATCCGGTCAAGCTGGTACCTTGCACCCTCTTGTTATCAATAACCCATGATCTAGTGATAGATTCAGATTTATGTAAATCAGCCTATCATATAAGTTGACTTTTGGTTTTTGATAGCTTATTATCAAAACATCTTAGAATTTTTGATAAGAGGTGTATCATGGCAACGATAGGTTATGCACGAGTGTCAACCACGGATCAGAACTTAACAGCTCAGATTGAACAGTTGACCGCAGCAGGTTGTGACAAGATTTATCAGGAAAAAAAATCAGGGGCTGACGCTGAACGGGAACAGTTGGCCCTGATGCTGGACTATGTACGCGAAGGAGATATTGTTGTCTGCTGTAAGCTGGACAGGATCGCTAGAAGTACAAAGCACCTGCTGGATATAGTTGATGGCCTGGAACAAAAAGGGGTCAGCTTCAAGGTTTTAAATATCCAGCTTGACACCTCCACCCCGACCGGCAAACTGATGTTGACCATGCTGGGAGCTATTGCCACCTTTGAACGCGAAATGATGTTAGAGCGGCAGCGAGACGGCATAGAACAAGCCAAACAGGCGGGGAAGTACAAGGGACGCAAAGCGACGGCACAGGCAAAATCAGCGGAGGTCCTGGAACTGATAAAGCAGGGATTGACCAAACAGGCTGTCGCGGAGCGCCTGAAGATCGGGGTAGCATCGGTCTACCGGATAGCAAAGTCTGCTTGACGTAAATTGGCAGCACAGGGGACGGCACACACCGCCCCCTGTGCTGTTTCAGGCCAAACGTAAGGGAGGTTGCTGCCGTACCATCTCGCCCCGTGCATTCTGCTTGTACGTCGGCACAAATTCAAACATCCCGCCCTTGCCGAACAGGAGCGCGTCAGCCTGTTTTTTCATCTCCTCATTATGGATCAGCTCATGCTGAAGATACGAAACGATAGCACGGGCAAACGGGCCTTGATTGCTATCATTGCCACGGTAGGAGGCCGATTGTTCCAGCCCGTGAAGATAGACCAGTTCAACGAAACCATCTTCAGGCTCTACCTGCTGCCGGTCAACCTGATTCACTTCCAGAAAATCCAATAACAGGGCTTGCGGAAAGCAAGTTGCGGGGTAGTGCATCAGTATTCTGCCAATATCGCGGATATATGACCGGATGCTATCAAGCTCCTGCCGGAATGTCTGCTGCATAAAGTCTTGATCTTGCTCCAAAAGATCAGCCCGTCTAGCATCAAAGCGATTACCTGTAGCCCGTAGTTTTTCGATCTGACGGGCCGCATTGCGTCGATGATCGTGATAACTGTCAATGCATGCAAAGAAGGCTCGTAACGCTCGCCGTGCGTAGACCAGCGAGTTCAGCGTATCCTTATGTTCCCGTGTAAGGCCGTTACACGTTGCTGTTGTCATGGTGTACCTCTTTCTCAAAACGGCATGTCTGCCGATTCTGTTATTTCGTCTCTATCAGGCTGTGCCGGGAAGTGGTAACAGCGCGTTTTGCCCATTGTTGGTAGGGTCATCGTAATACTGCTCTTATCTTTGCTGGGTTGTAACAAGCCCTTGTCTGCCAGCACACGGGCAGCCCACTTGGGCTCAAAGCCTGCAACCACTTCCTTGAATGCCTGAGGCAGTACAAAGTATTCCGTTGCTGTGTAGTCGCCGGTTGGTGCCGATACCACCGCGCGTCTGAAACCGGCACGGTTTATCACCGGTCGGGCCGGGCCTTTGGATTCTCCCTCCATCGGGGTAAACCGACTCTCGCCATGTGCCTCAAAGAATCCTGCCACCTGGTCAAGCAGCATTTCGGTTTCAGCCTTGCCGATAGTTCCCCGGCGCTCAAGCCATGCAGCAAAGCAGGCCAGCACCCCGTCAAAGGCAGCACCAACCGGCCAGCCGGTAGCGCCGTACTCTGTAGCCAGTTCACCAGCAGCAGCTATCAGGGCAAAGCGGGAGGCCACGCGGGATACTTGCCCGTCTGCCCCCTGGGGGATTGCCTGAACCTTGAACCGCTCAATAATCCCATGCAACCGCTCTTGCAGTGGTATCAATTGCCGGTTCCGTTCATCAACCAGCTTATCCAAGTAGGATCGCAACGGAGAACCGTAACAGTCCATAGCCGTTTGTCGCAGATATTCAGACAGGGCCGCGCCGGTTGCATGGCCGTGCAGCTCTTCAAAGATACCATGCGCGCCGGTATCTGCCGGTATGTTGGCGTGGCGCAGCATCTGCCCGGCATAGGTCTTTTTCCCGGCCTGCTTCATCATGGATTCAAGATCAGTCTCACCAGTTGTCACAAACAGCAGCCGCCATGTCCGGCGCTCTTTGGCATTGCCGGACTGGTCGGCACGTCCCCGGCCTTGTCCGTTGGATAGCTTGTAGACCACCGCCCCTAATTGCTCTGGTGGCGCTTCACCAAGTTCATCAAGTAAAAGGCAGGTGTCATTTGCTAGGGATGCCTGATTTTCAAAGGCTGATGCTGTAGCGTTCATAGTGCGGATGGTGGAGCGGGGTTCACCCATGCAGGAACCGGCCACATGCAGCACGGTAGACTTGCCCAGGGATGAAATACCCACCAGATGCAGACCGCCTGACTCCCGATTCACCAACTCCAACAGGGGACCGGCAAACACGGTTGAGGCTGCCAGCAGCAGGCGGCTGTTACCAACACAGAACCGGCCAACCTGCTCTTGCCAGTCTGCCAACGTACCCTTTACGCCACATTCAGGGCCGCCAATGTCAGGGTGTTGTAGAATAACCTTCTCTTTGCCGGAAGCGCCCACCACCGTACCGTCAGGCAGCACAAAGAGAATGGCACCGGATAGCCGCAACCAACCGCACTGAGAAGCAAGGACAATTCGGGGGAGATTGGCAGCACGGGCCATGATTGCATTACAAAAGTCGCTGAAAGCCTGCCGAACGGCACGGAGGCCGGTCCCGAAGTAACCACCCAGGCGGGAAAAGATCAGCTTTGCCTCTTCACCACCAGCACGGTGCAGAGATTCCAGCGAGAGCACAAACGGTTTTACCCGTCCGTCCGGGTCTTTCATCTCCATTACCAGAGCATAGTTTTCACCCTTAACGGACCGAGCCAGACCAACCGGCTTTAGGCACGAACAAAAGAACTGTTCTTCGCTGTCTCCCTCTTTGGTAATCTTTGTCAGATAGACACCAGCAGGCTTGATGATGAACGGGCTGTAGGGGATTCCTTTTTCTGCATCAATGGCAGCATCAACCTGCTTTTTGACAACAGACAGACCGGCCTTGTTTTTCAAATCGTTGTAGTCAGAGGGAGCTTTCCCCATAAGGCACCCCCTCAAAGCTAGGTTCTATCATTTTACCACCTGCTGCATCAGCGGCAGCCTGTGCCTTTTCGCGGCCAACCGGATCAGCATCAGCACACAGCAACAGTCGTATCTTGGGGAACTTCTCCCGCAAGACCAGCGCTACAGCCTTCATGTTTCCGGCGTTCATGGCCGCTGCCACGGGGTAGCTGGTCGCTTCAAACAGGGTGCAAGCTGTGGCCGCCCCTTCTGAAATCAGCAACACGTCAACAGGGGCAGGGCCAACCGACCAGTAGCATCCAGCGGTACGGCCACCGGATAAAAACCGCTTGCTGCCGTCTCCACCAATAAACTGAAGGGACCAGAGCACCCCGGCGCTATCCCGTAACGGCACCACCAACGATTGAGCAAGCTGCCGGATGCCGTTAGACTTGATACCCTTGCAGACAAGGTACGGGTGGGAATGGTCGGCATGACGGGCCTGTTTCCAGAGTGTTTCCGCCTTTTGCCGGACACGCTCCTGATAGCGCTGCCGTTCCTCTTCTTCCCGCAGCCGGGCCTCCTGCATCTGCTTGGCGTATGCCGCTTTTTCAGCCGGACTGAACTCCCGCTTGTCCCTACTGGTCCAGTTCTTTTTGCAACCAAGCCGCCAGTGACCAACCGTGCCACCGAATGAACCGTTGCCGTTGTCCACTGCCTTGATCCAGCCGTCACAAGAGCCGTGCTTGTCGTGGTTTAGATCATGGTAACGGTGAATCCTGCCATCAAAGACAACCGCCTCTGCAGGGGGAGGGGTGAGACCGAGTTCATAGCAGGCAGATTGGATTGTCTGAAAAACATCCTGATTCATAAAAAAACCTCACATGCCACCTATCACTTTACTGGCAATCATCATCTGCAACAGACGGAGTGACAGGGCGTTCAGTCCTTGTCTGCAAAAACCGCCGTTTTTGTTCAAGACTATAGAGCTTGCCGTTTTTACCCTGATCTGATGTTGAACTGCGCAGCTTGTCAGACTGCCAAGCGTCAAGCTCTGCTACTGGGTACACCACCCTGCTTCCAAGTTTCAGAAACTTTGGCCCCCCTCCAATCCAACGCCAACGCCGCAGCGAGTGGACACTAATACCAAGATAAGTCGCGGCTTCTTTTTCGGGCACGTTTGCCGCTGCAACCTTTACTGTTGTTGACATTTCAAGCCCCCTCTATTGTCTTGGCCTGTATGGTGCTATCATTGATCCAGGCGATCAGGTCGGCTTCCTTGATGCGCCTCATTTTGCCGAGCTTGACAGACGGCAGCGCCTGCCGTTGGCATAGAATGTACATAGTGTTGGGCTTGACAGCGGCAATCTCGGCAGCCTCGGCAACCGTTAGGAGCCGATCGTGCACGGCGGGCTTGATTTCAATTCGATTTGTCATGTTCTTGTTTTCCTTTTTCAATAAACCCGTAAATCTGATCTATAAGTTCTCCACAGAAATCAGTCAGACAAAACTTTTCATCACCTGAAACTGTTGTTTCTATATCCAATCCAGCTATCGCTAATTTGAGCAGTTCCATTCTTCGGGCTAACTGTTCTAAATCCATTACATGCATGACTTTAACCTCCTTATACGACTCGACCGGCTCCATTGCGGGGCCGGTCGGTGTGAGTGGTTTATTTTTTCGATAGCATCATGTCATTCAAATCTACGTCATTGATCAGTTTTTTTACCGACGTCTTGATTTCGCTCAATATGTAGTGGAGACCCTCACAAAACTCATCATTGTCAGAATCAAGGGCTTGCACCAGGAACGTAAGCTTGCTGTCAATTTTATTCAACTCACCGATACATTCGCCCAGACTCATCACGTCTTCTGTCATGTTTCACCCCCTTTCAGCTTTCGTCCGAGACACCATCTACGGTAAAGTCATTTTTCAAACGGGCTACTAAATCGGACGAATACTGCATCGCATCGTGGGCCTCAATCAGAACTACAATAGAAATAACGTGGTTGACAAAACCATGCTCAATGTAACGGTGCATTCTTTCTGGGAAGTTTTCTAAAGTGCCGCTCATATCCCAGCAGGTTATCTCCTCCAGTTGTAGATAATAGCGACCGTCGTCATCAGGTTGAATCTGGGTAATCAGCAGCATATCGCGGTAGTCAGCTTGCTTCAGATATTCCCCGGCTTCTTCTATACCGGCCTGCCTAGCCTCCTCAATCAGTGCTACCCGGCTTGCTCTGATTCGTTTGGAGTTCTCATTCCCCAGTACTTGCATTACCATGTCCGCGTCGTTCATTTTCGCCCCCCCTTCACGTTGTTGTTTAACTCCTCTAGTAATTCCAGCCCTTTGTCCAACTGGTCGCAGATATTCTCAACAATCGCAGCCTTTCCGCTGTCTGCCTCATCAAATCGAAAGCAATTGTCCAGATAAAACCGCAATGCAGCCCCTTGACGACTGAAGTGGCATTGAACATCCAGCAGCTTTTCACCAAAAGATATGAGACCGAACGCCCTGTTTTCCTCTGTAAGTGCCCCCAGGCACTCATCAACCAGGCGCTTTGCTTCGATTAGAATATCGTCGCTGCCTTTGCCGGAATAACTAGGCAAGTTGGCAAGGCGCTTGACCTGGACATTGAGTGCATCTAAAAGCGGTGCTTGCGCGTACTGCGGGTAGGCCTTAAAAAAAACAGCCTGCTGATATTGCCAGATTTCGGATTCTGAATTACATGCTGCATCTGTGGTCATGGTGATTACCTCCTATTTTAAGTTGCATACCAAAACTTTGGTGGCTATTCTTACAAAAGTTTTGGTAGTTGTGTCAACCAAAACTTTTGTAGTTAATAAAAACAAGGACAAGTAATCAAAATAATGAAAAACACCAGTGGCGGTAAAACGCCTGAAAATATTGTGTTAAGGCTTAAAGAGGCTGTTGATAAGAAAGGGCAGAGTGCCGTTGCAAGGGAAAGCGGAATTGCTCTCTATAGTGTACAGCGTTATCTGAAGGGGATTGGGTATCCGACAAAAGAAACACTAGCGAAACTATCAGCATATTTTGGCGTTTCTACACTGAAGCTCGTTGGAGACAGTATCTATGATCAGATGACAGCGCATGATTATTATGGAAAGCTTACTTCGACTATAGATGTAATACTTGAGATGGCACTAAAGTCTAAGATGGCAGAAAAAAACAGATTATTCTTGCTGGCCGCAGTGTCTACAGCAAAGTTAATAACTGAAATGCCTGTAGAGTTACGGGAAATGTATGATCAAGATTATTTAGACAGCATCAATAAACAGGCAGAACTCGTTATAGCAAAATATTCTGATCTTGATCTCTTTGAGAGATACACGCCTCCAAAGAGAAAACCAATCATGTCAAAGTCTTAAATTCAGATTACGCCACCTTTCTGATCTTCCCCGTTCTAACTCCTGCCTCATGCCGCCCAAGCCCTTCAGCAATCAGGGTCAGCACAAGAGTATTCAAACTTACCCCCTCAACCCTTGCACGGGCCTGCAATGACGCATGCAGCGAGCGGGGCAGTCGTTGTACAAACTTAACCGGTTTTCCATCCTCATTGTAGCGGGTAGGTTCCGGGATCAGCCTACCAAGATCAACCTGCACTGCAATCCAGGTGTTGAAAGCATCACGACCGTTCACAAGAGCTTCATCAAGCGTATCACCATCAGACATGCAGCCGGGAAGATCAGGGAAGGTAATCATATACCCCCCGCCGTCCTCTTCAGAAAGAGGAGCGACCACATGGGCGTAAGCCTCAAACGGATAGGGAGATTCAACCGGTTTGATGTTCTTTATCTTCATGATACGTTCTCCTTGATATTGTCAATCATGGCTACAAGCTGTTTGACATAGATAGGCTTGATTGGCC
>CAZYMK010000033.1:7644-18067 GCA_964648885.1 uncultured Geobacter sp.
CGATGAGCAGGAACACAGATACTTTCTCCTGTGCCGGCACAGGTAAACACGTGATGACTGCCGCCACTATTGCGAACCTGTATACCGAAACGTCCGGCCACGGTAAGCAGATCGTCAATCCGCCAGTCTCGGGGATTGTTTCGCATCCGGTCTAACGTTTTATCGGCTGTTGTCATGAATATAATAGTATCAAATATAACATCATAAGCAAGAACATAATTTTGCTATTTACACATTGTTGGACGGCGTGGTACACAAACGCCATAACCAAAGGGGCATGAGCCCAATATTACACGGATCCCGAAACGGGGCTTGACGCCCCCTCTTTGCAGGCCCGGACACAGAGCAAGAAGCTCTCACTGTCCGGGCCTTTTTGCGTTTCTGGGGGCAAAACGAAAGGAGCCAACATGCATCATCACCAGCTCGTAACAGACAAGCAGGCAGCGGCACTACTGTCAATCAGCCGATCGACGTGGTGGCGGAAGTTCGTAAGGCCCGGTCGCGTCTCAGTCATCAAGCTAAGCTCCCACTGCACCAGGTTCAGGCTGGTAGACATCGAGGTTTTGCTGCAGGCGACAGCATAGAAAGGAGCAATAATGAAAAACAAGGAAAACCGCGTTTGCAACCGTTGCCGGTCAATATTCCGGGGTAACCAGACTGAATCTGTCTGCCCAACCTGCCTGGACTCCGACAAGCGGTCGGCGGCAAAAAGAGCGAAGTTAAACGCCCAGCAGCTCCCCCCGTTAAATCCGTGGATTGAGTGCTTGATCCGACGCGAGGGAAATACCACTGCGGGTTTCGGCGGGGTGACGTATGTGTTCCGCGAAAACGCAGCCGGTGCCAAGGTTTGCAAAGTTACCAACCCGGCACACCATAGAAATCTTTTAAAATTTCATGAATTGTACCGGCTGTACCAGCCCTGAATTGACAACCACCCGCAGCATGAGCTGCGTAGCCCTAGAGCGCATGAGCGCCACACCACAGCTGGCAGGGCATTGTCTCTGCCAAAAACGGAGCGCAATATGCAAACGCAATCAGGATCGTTATTCAATCGTCTCACCGATGAAATTGTCCACCTGCAGCAACTTAACCACGTCAACGGTCCGCAACTGATCAATCTTGCCCAGCTTGCCAGTGCTGCTAAAAGTTCACACCAGTACACGCAGGATCAGCTCATCAAGGCGCTGGACCGGATCGCAGCAACCCCTTCAGACCAATATGAAGATCTATACAACACCACCCTACACCTTTGGATAAATGCCTGTGCTGACATTGATCTACTGGAGGCTCGCTGTTCCGACCTTCGGCAGGAGGTCCAAAAACTTCAACATGACAATGGAGTACTGCTGCGAATGCTGGCAACGGCACACGGCGAGCAACTTACAGCAAGCACCACCCACTAAACCAAGAAAGGCAGGAAATCAATAATGCACAACATCGCTATCCAGCAGGCCATTGAAGAACAGAACCGGCTGCTGCATACAGCCAAGGTCAGCTTTGACCGACTTCAGAACGAACTGTTCAGCCATCTGACAGCTGTTGCACTTGGCTCATCTGACAACGGAAGGGCTGACGAACTGCGCAGCTATCTACAGACCCACAAGCAGACGATGGAGGAAGTCCCGCAGGTACTGACAAGGCTCTTTGTCCAGGAAGCAGCCCTGCAGGAACAGGCGGCTTCTGACTTACGCCAGTCAGATAAAGAAAAGAACGACCAATATTTTTTTGAACTACTGGAACGGATTATTGCTGAGGGTAAGTCCACGCCAGCTGACATGGCAATGCTCAATCAGTATGCAGGTTTCAGCACAAATCCGGCCAGAAGGTATGACCTTGATCGTCTGATTGAGGCGCTTGAGGACCACGACCGCAAGTTACATGTTGCCAAGTCGTGGAACCGAGATTTACCGGTATTTACATTCAAACTTGAAGAAGAGGGAGGTAAGTAGTCATGATAGTTGACCCGGTTCAATCTGCAATATCCGCATATAAAAGCATTGACGATAGTTTCAGGCAAGACAAACTTGATGAAGAGCGCCGTCAGCAGCAACAGTTCCAAAACAGTCTTGCGCTTGATGCTAATTTTAGGGCCAAGGAAACGCATCAGGTACAGATGGATCAGGCTGACCGTCAGAATCAACTGCGCAGAGTAAATGCAGAGCGTTACAAAATTTACAGCCAGATTCCTGATTCAGGAGAGCTTAAGGCGTTTGAGGATGACCCGGTGATGGGTGAGTTTATCAAAAAACCGGAACTGGTTGATCAGCAGCTTGCGGCAGTTGATGCAGCACTGAAGGCGGCACCGGTTATGATGGCTGCAGCAGCAGGCAAGATGAAGCCTGAAGATGTGGCGACGCAAGGCCCGGTAGCAAAGCAGGCAATTTTAAACTTCATTAATACATCATACGGCAATCAGTTGATTGGCGATAAACGCAACAAGGATAACCCAAACAAGGCTGCAGAGATTACTGATTTCTATCTGCATCCAAATGAAAAAGGTGAACCTAGTATTGTGTTTGAGGGGCTCTTTACCAAAGAGGACGGTACTGTGGTAACCGGACCTATTACGGTAAATGGCAGCAGCAAGCCTGATGACCTGGTAAAGTTTTTCCCGCTTATGGATATTCTTGATCAGGCTCATGACAGGAAAGGTGCGCTGACCGCCCTGCAAAAAGCCATAAAGATACAAGAGCTTGAGGCCCAGGCTGTTGAGCTTGGTAATACAACTTTGCTAGAGGGACTTGACAAAGCTCAGGCTGGTCGGGTGGAAAATAAGTTGGTATGGAAAACAGCAGAAGGCAGTCCTGAACTGAATGAACTGCTTAGCGACCCTTTGCTGGGCAGCGCATTCAAAAACATTATCGCTGTAACTAAAGCCTTTGGCGGTAGCCCTAAAGAGGCGCTGGTTAAGGCGCAGGATGTGGTGACAAAGGTACAAACCCTTGCTGCTGATAAGGCCGAAGGCCAGGCTTTTATTGATACCTTTAGCGGTATAATGGCGGCAGCAGGTAAAAACCCGACAAACCCTTACAACAGAATGGTTGATTTCTTCAAAGAAAATCCGGCCATGATCGGCAGAAAAGGTGCTGTCGAAGCGCTTAAAGCAGCCCAAACTGCCATTGCCTCAGATCGTAAAACCCAGGCTGACCAGCGCCGTGATGCTCTTGGCTGGGCACGGGTAGAAGCTATTGTAGCCAAAAGCGCAGGCAACGGTGCCAGTGCGGAAACCAAAGCAGCCAACCTTGCCAAGCGCGACATAGCAGTACGGTTGCGGGATGCTCAGCGAGCCTACCAGCAGGCCGTCAAGGGTGGTGATCCGGCTGCAATCAATGATGCCGTTGACAACATCAGCTATCTGAATGACCAGGCTGCAGAGGTGGGAGTGCCCCTTGCCAAAGTCCCACAGCGTCGCGAAACAGCCGAAGAGACCGAAGCGCTCCGACAGCAGGCAACTGAAAACCTGAAGGCGCAGCGAGGGGGATTCGGAAAGTTCTTCAACAGATCACCAAGCCCCAAAGCAGTACAGGCCGAAATGGAGCGTATCCGCAAAACCGGTACACCGGCTTCAGAAAAACCAGCAGCAGCGCCACCAGCTACAGCCGGTACCGGCCTGCCTCAACCAGCTGAAAAAACGCCACAACAAGCCGGTAAAGCATTTCTGCATGGTAACACGGTATCAGTCAACGGCCAGGCATACCCGCTGAATCCTGATGGTACGGTCACCATTAGCGGGAGAAAGTACAAGGTGCAATGATGCGAGCCGTCAACCTTATTCCGATTGATGAACCAGCTGGACAAGAGGTGGCACTGATTCCCATGGAAGAGGAGGGGGCCGGTAACGGCTCCCGCTCCATGGTACCCACCGGATACCAGCCCCCAGACCGTTCCGTGGTTGGCATCGCCAGCCCCCAGGATCAACAGGCTGCTGATACTTTCCGGCAGGAATACGTCCAAAAACCGGCATCAGGTGTTCTAGCACGGGCTGTCAGGGCGATCAAACTCTACGCATTTCCTGTTGCCAAGGCCATGGACAGCATCAGTGGTAAAGAAGAGCATCAGGCCCGCCTTGCTGCTGATATCGACGAACTGTCCGGCTTTATCAAAGAACAGCAGCCAGGGCCTGAAGTGGGGGAAGTGGGCAAGTTTGTTCGTGGCGTTCAGGAACTTGTCCCTCAGATTGCAGCAGGGACTGCTGGCATTACCAACATGATAATGACCTCAGCAGCAGACAAGGGGCTTGACGCATTGGAGAGCGGCGTAGACCCAACCACGGCAAGCACCCTTGCCGGAAAGCAGGCCCTGGAAACCGCCGCCTTCATGAAAATACCCCAGGTAGGGAAAACACTGCCCCAGAGTATAGCCATTGGTGCAGCCGGGAACCCGGCCACCGGCACACTGGGTAGAGCCGCAGATTTGGTCATACTTGAGGCCACCGGCCACCAGCAACAGGCCGATGCCGTAAAAGTCATTGATCCGGCAGCCATGGCCCATGAAGCGGCAATGGGCGCCATGTTCTCGGTAGATGGTCATATCCGCCAGAATCTTGCACAGGGGCGACAGATTGCAGAAGAGAACAGGCAAGCCCCTGCAGCTGCTGAGGGCCGACCGGTTGAACTGGTACCGCTTGATGCTGCTGAAGGAGTTGCAGCGCCACGGCCTGAACCGCCAGCACCGACTATTGATCCTGAATCAGCTGCCGCCCTCAAGTGGGCTGCCGGGCGATTGACCGACCCGGCTGCAAGCAAGTTTGAGCGGCAGGCGCTAAAACAGATGATTGACGAGCCAGGCAGGCAAGAACTGTTGAGAGTCTATCGCAGAACCCAGCCCACGACAGAGCCCGTTGTTGAACAACAGCAGAAAGAAACCACCCTGCCAGAGGGAGCGCGTCAGGTTGAACTGGTGCCGATGGATGATGTAACAACCATGACAGAACTGACAACCATCCCCCATACCCCGCACAGAGAAGCGCAGCAGTCAGCTGTTTTTGATGGGCAACCCATATCAGAGCATCGGGCAGAGATTAAAACGCAGCCACAGGAGCAGCCAGCAGGACAGAACCAGACGATTCAGCAGACAGAAGCCACCAAGCCCGGTACGGTTGAGCAGATTCCGGCAGGTAAGCGGGGTAATGCAGACATTTATGATTTGGCTCTGAATCCATCCCAACAGCGCAGTCTTGAACAAATCCGGCAAGCAGTTGCCGATGGCGAAGCAGGGGGCCGGATAGTGGTTGACCAACAGGGCCAGGGCAGCACTGGCCAGACCACGGGCTATAGTTCCTCATTCCCTGACTGGTTCAGAAACAAGGGCTATGGCAAGGCCGATACCTTGCAGGCTATTGACTATGCACTGGCTGGTGAAGGGGTCACTGCCCGTCAGAAAGTCATGCTGGAGGACCTGCTGCAAGGGAAACGATCAGAAGACACCGGCTTGATCCTACAGCAACGTTCCCAGCCTGCCGAGGTGCCCGCCTATCGCTTAAATGAGGGTGATACCCTGAAGCGCAATGGTGAGCTGTTCAAGGTAACCGAGATTGCACCTGACGGGGTAACGCTCAAAGACGGTGAGGCTATCCACCTGAACCACGGACAGACCATCAACTATGACCGGGGCAGCCTGAAGGGTGCAGACGGTAAGCTGGTAAAACGATCCCCGGAATCTGGGAGATCAGAGGATAATCCTTTTTTGGAGCACCAGGACTTTTCCCCGGAATCGGGGAAAAATACAGCAACCGCCACTGATGCCGAAACCGCACGTCAGGCAGCAGCCCAGCACCTGAATGAGGTCATACCAGAATCAGGCCCAGCTGTTGGCCTCTCTGTTGGCAAAGCCCCCCGCCGTAATGATACTATCACCGTGCCTGATGATCAACCGGCGCAAAATTACACCCGTTCAGCTGATCCAGAAGTTGAAAAGCGTTGGCAGGCCGCCCAAGGTCTCAGTGATGGTCCCGGCCTGATCGACCGTACCAAGGCATTCGTCAAGCGGATGCTGGACGAACGGCAGCACTTCCCCAGCCTGGACACCAGCAGTTTCAGTGGCAAGCGTACTGCGGATATTCTCCGGCGCTTTGAATCCTCTGACGTGGCAGCCAAGGCAAAGACCGCCGAATACCTGCATAGCCTGACCGCCTCCTTTGGCCCTAAAAAGATGGATCTCTTTACCCGTAAGGTGATTCTAGATGACCTGATCACCGAAGCAGACAAGGGCCGGGCCTTGCCCTTTGGCTACAGACCGGAGACCGTCAAGGCTGATCATGACCGCATCAATAAGCTGGTGGAGGCTAACCCGGATATTCAGGAAGCTATACAGCGTCGGGCAGAAGTCAGCAAGCATCTGGTGCTTGAATTGGTGGACAATGGCCTGTTGCCGGTTGAATCAGTACTGACACCGGAAGGGCTGAAGCGTTACCAGCAAACCGGCAAGTATGATGCTGATGACATTAACACCCGCTATTTTCGCCATCAGGTGCTTGACTATGCCAATGCCCGCAAGTGGGCCGGAGTCAGTACAGCCGGAGAGGTCCGCAACAAAAAGCGGGGCTGGCAGAAAGGTCGTGAAGGTTCCGAGCTGGACATCAACACTGATTTCCTTGAAGCAGAGTTTGAGGTTCACGCGCAATCCATGAAGGAGCTGGCAACCAAGAAGGCGCTTGACGAGGTGCTGAGCATCAACGACATAGCACCGGAGCTGCGACAGCAGGCCAGAAAAGAAAAGATTGCAGACTGGAAAACCCTGATCCCTGAAGGCTATACCACGTGGCAGCCGGTACAGGGCAGCGTGTTTTACAAGGGGCATACCCTTCCGGAAAGCATCATTACCAAGTTTCTGGATTCAAACCCGGCATTTGCCGACACCATGAAGAAGTTCAAAGAAGTGCTGATCCTGGGCGGCAGAAAGGATGAAGTGATAATCCCTGAAGGACTGGCAAAGACCCTTGATAATCTGCGCACTAATCGGGATGACGCCACCCTGGACACCATCAACAAGAAACTGCTGGCTGCCTGGAAGATCAACACCCTGCTCAGCCCTCACCGGCTGATCAAGTACAACCTGAACAACATGTCGGGTGATATGGATATTGCCCTTGCTGCTGATCCCGGCATTCTGAAACATTTCAGCACCGCCTGGAAGAATGCCCTTAACCGCAGGGCAGGTCGGGCTATGGGCAAGGATGAGATTGATATGCTGGACCGTGGGGTGATTGATGCCGGTATCTCAATCAATGAAATACCGGACATTGCCAAGCTGCCCGGCTTCCAGCACCTGAAAGACGGTGCCCGTACTGTCAAGCTGTGGGAGGCTATCCGCTCAGGTGATCTTACCAAGCTGATGCCGCCAAACCTGATAGCCCGCTACTTTGACACCGTACACGGACTCAGTCAGATACGTGAAGGGCTACTGAGGGAGGCGGCTTACTTGAGAGCCAAGGAACTGCTTGACCAGGGTAAGACCGTCTATTGGGCATCAAAGCCTGCAGAGATCAACAGCTTGACCAACAACAAGGATAAAGCAGCCAAGCTCAGCCGTGAACTGCTGGGGGACTATGGTAACATCAGCGCCCACGGGGAGAAGATCAGAACCAGCCTGATACCGTTCTGGTCATGGATAGAGATCAACGCTCCCCGTTACTACCGCCTGTTCAAGAATGCAGCCACCAGGGGCGAAGGCGGCAGCACGGCAGCGCGGTTATTCGGCGTTGGTACCCGCAAAACAGCAGGGGCAGCCCTGGGCGTTGCTGAGAAGCTGTTACTCACCAACCTGTTGTTTGCTTCGGTATCGGCCTTCAATCATCTGATGTATCCAGAGGAAGAAGCTAAGCTGGGCAACAACAACCGGGGGATGCATATCATCCTGGGCAGTACCAGTGACGGTAAGGTAATGAGCGTCAAGTTCCAGGGCGCCCTTGCCGATGCCCTTTCATGGTTTGGGCTTGAGGACTGGCCCACCAGCTGGGAAAAGTTGCAGGATGACAAGATGAGTGCTGGAGACCTGTTTAAAAAGATGGCACTGGCAGGCCCTAACAAGCTGGCAAACGCTGCTGCACCGTTTCACAAGTTGGGTGCAGAGCTGATCACCGGCAAGAGTGTGTTCCCTGACATTACCCAGCCCAAGCCGATCAGAGACCGGTCAGAGCATGTTGCACGGTTTCTTGCTCTGGACAAGGAGTATCGCAGCCTGTCCGGCAAACCAACCAAGGGCTACCTGGACAGCCTGAAGCGTACCCTGGTGTATGAGTCTGATCCGGGGGAGGTTGCCTATCAAGACACCCGGCAGCGGGTGATAGAATTCCTGAAGAAGCAGGGCAGGGAAATACCAGGCGGAGAACCGACAGACCGCTCCAATGCCCTGTACTATCACAAGCAAGCTATTCGTTATGGTGACAGCGAAGCAGCAGACCACTACAAGCAGCAATACCTGCAGGCAGGGGGCAAGGCAGAGGGGATCAGAAAAAGCATCGACAGAGCGCATCCGCTGGCCCTGCTGCCGGAAAACATGCGGTACACGTTCCGGCAGAGCTTAACCCCTGAAGAGGATCAGGCTTTCAAAGAGGGACTGGGGTGGTACAGACAGGTATACAGGCCGTGACCAGCAGGGGGGTGAAGAGGATTCACTCCCCTTGTTTTTAAGGAGTGTTACAAAATTAATGAGTTACTACAAGTTGAATCACCTTTGCACTTGATCCTTCAACTATGAGACGGTCAATCTCATTACATATTGCCTGCAGCACCGGCCGCATATCATCATGGGTCAGTCGGCTGTAATGTCTGCCGGTAACACTGCTGTCAACATGTCCGGTCAGACGGTTTATGTCCTCACGCCTCAGTCGCAACCGTTCCCCAATAGTGATAAAAGTCCGCCTCAAGCCATGAACGGTAAGGTCAAGACCTGTTCTTCTCTTAAGATCATCGGCACGAATAATGAGATGTCCGCGCTTGCCACGAGCACCTTGAACCGGGAAAACATACTCATCACCTTTAGCCTTCGCCTGTTTTCGTCTCTCTAGTATTTCCTTTGACTGCTTTGACATAGGTACAGTGTAGGTCCGTTTTGAAACCTCTGTCTCGTGCCAGAACGTGACGATTGCCTTTTCAAAGTCTACATGCTGCCATTGCAGCGTGTATGCTTCTTTCGCTCGGATACCGTGATAGAGGGCTAACAGATAACAGTCTCTGTGTGCAGGGGTTGCCGTTACCAGCGAGTCAACAAACTGTTTCATCTGCCCTGGTTCCAGGTGGTCGTCGCGGCTTCCGATCTTGGTCCACATCTTTGCACCAGACAACACCTTGAACGGATTCTTCATGACATACTGAGGATAAAGAACTTCTGCATAGTTCACAATCGCCTGCAAACAACGAAAGCTACAGTTAGCAGCACCAGGACCGTTGTTTTCCCTAATCTGCCAAAACCTTTCCGTAACTACGTCAGGTGTTAACACCAGATGCAATTTATCCAAAGACAATTCAAGCCAGCTTGGAAACAGGCGTGGCAGATAGCCCGTATAGTGGAGCTTGGTTGCCTCTGTCAAGGGCTTGTCTCTCAAATACCGCTCATACATCTGAAAGAGGGTAGGAGCAGGCAGTGCAGCCGGTTTACCTTCACGAATGCGCCTTATGACATCAGGGGCCATTTGCCGGGCTTGTTCAGGGGTAAGCTCTCCGTATGCACCAAGCTTTTCACGAACTGTTTTGAACTTGCCTGTTCCAGGATCTTTCACGTCAATCTGGACATAAAAAGTCTTGCTGCTTTTGCCTGCCCTCAGCATAAGACCTTTTAACTCGGTATCGAAATAGTCAACCTGTCCGCTTTCTGTAAACGGAACCTGCTTGTCAATGTTGCGCTTGGTAAGCTGCAGCTTTGGCATAGCTCATCTCCCTTTCAACTTGATTCAGTCAATCCAGAATAAGGCGTGCCTAGAACACCTGAAAGCTTAGGTGTTCCGTCTTTTTGCTGTTGGTGTTCCACTCAAATAGCTGAATTTAATCGTAAATATCAAACAGGAACACCGGAACACCTAGAACACCGTGAAAAACACGTATATATACTTTTTACAAAAGCAGACCATTTTTATGTTCGCTTAAAATATATAACACATTGATATAATTAAAGAAATATGTTTTCCCCACGAAATATGTTTTTATATATAGAACACCAATTTTGTGTGTCAGTGGATTGGTTCCTACCTTTTACTACAGGTAGATATTAAAAGGTAGGCTATAGGTAGGATCAGAATTAAAAAACCTGCTGAATCCTTATTAAGGGTTAGCAGGTTCTGTGATGTGTAAGCCTTGTTAAGTTGCTGTTTTTTATATATGCTTCTTACTTCTTCCTAATCCTTACTAATGCAGGAAAAGTATCATGACAGGTTCCAGCAGAACTTCCCGTACCTTGCCCAGCGCCAGAAAGGGATAGAGAGCTACTA
>CAZYMK010000034.1:0-17302 GCA_964648885.1 uncultured Geobacter sp.
CTGACCAAGGCCAGCGACATCATCCGCAGCCGCACCTTTGATGCCTTTTTCCCGCTGATTATGGTTGCAGTACTGTATTTCCTGATCTCCTGGACACTGCTGCAACTGCTTGAGTACGCAGAACGCAGGTGTGATCCAAAACAGAAACGCAGAGAGGGGGGTGCCGGATGATCAGGGTTGAACATCTCTCAAAGAAGTTTGGCGAACTGTCGGTTCTGCGCGATATAACCACCACCATCAGCAAGGGAGAGGTCATCTCTATTATCGGCCCCTCCGG
Source organism: uncultured Geobacter sp. (assembly GCA_964648885.1). GTDB lineage: Bacteria > Desulfobacterota > Desulfuromonadia > Geobacterales > Pseudopelobacteraceae > Trichlorobacter. The sequence continues at coordinate 278 of CAZYMK010000034.1, forward strand.
CACTGGCAAAAGTACCTTTCTGCGCTGTCTCAACTTGCTGGATCAGCCCAGCGGCGGTTCAATCCTGATCGATGGGATCGACTTGCTGGACAGACATACTGATGTGCCTGCGATTCGTCAGAAGATGACCATGGTGTTTCAGTCTTTTAATCTGTTTAGCCATCTGAGCGTGCTTGACAACCTGACGATCGCTCCGGTCAGGTTGCGTGGTCTGGGCATGCACGAGGCAGAACAGCACTCACTGCAGCTGCTCAGGCAGGTGGGGCTTGCAGAAAAGGCGAATGCCTATCCCGATGAGCTGTCCGGTGGACAGAAACAGCGGGTGGCGATTGCACGGTGCCTGGCCATGGAGCCGGAGATCATCCTGTTTGATGAGCCGACCTCGGCCCTGGACCCGACCATGGTCAGCGAGGTACTGGCCGTTATCCGCCGTCTGGCTAAAGATGGTATGACCATGCTGATTGTGACCCATGAGATGGATTTTGCCCGGGATGTCTCTAACCGGGTTTTCTATATGGATGAAGGCGGCATTTATGAAGAAGGCACGCCGCAGCAGATCTTTGAACAGCCGCAGCGGGAAAAGACCAAGGCGTTTATCAACCGGATCCGCAGCTTTCACTATCTGGTCAAAGGCCCGGATTATGACCTGTATGCCATGAATGCCGAGATAGAGACCTTTTGTGAACGCCAGATTCTGCCTAAGCGGACCAGGCACAACCTGCTGCTGCTGGTTGAGGAGCTGCTGCTGCTGCACCAGCCGCTGCTGGGCAAAGCCCCGCTGGAACTGCAGATCGCCCACTCTGAAAAGCATGACTCCCTTGAGCTGGTCTTTGAGCAGCACGGTGAACCCTATAATCCGCTGGAGCAGGATCCCCAGGGGGATGACTTTGGTATCAGGATTATCGAAGGGGTTACGGAATCCCTGAACTACCAGTACCTTGATCACCACAACCGTGTTACCGCAACCCTGGCATAGTGCCTCTGGTGCAGACTGTTTGCAAACCTGACGGGATTGTTGACATCATGCTGCGCCTGTGCTATCAGACATGGTCCTGAAATCAGGTGAAGATTGTTGTTTTGTGCTGATGGTGTTGTTTTAATTGCTGCTTGATGAATGTGGTACCTCTGCCTTGTCGGGGTAGAGACAGGCGTTCCAGGGGTTCCCACGCCAGCCATTTACCTGAGAGCGGCATCGGTGTTACCGATGCCTTTTTCTTTATGGAGAGAAACGAATGTCCATGATTCGTGTGACACTGCCAGACGCGACACAGCGGGAGCTGCCAGCCGGTGCCACGGTTGCCGACCTTGCCGGGTCTATTGGCGCAGGCCTGGCCAAAGCAGCTTTGGCTGGTCAGGTGAACGGCCAGCTGGTTGACCTGTTCGCCCCTCTGAATAACGGTGACACTGTAGCTATCATTACCGATAAGAGCCCTGAGGCGCTGGATATCATCCGTCACTCTACCTCGCACCTGATGGCTCAGGCGGTAAAAGAATTGTTCCCCGCTGCCAAGGTAACCATTGGCCCATCAGTAGAAAACGGTTTTTATTACGACTTTGATATTGCGGTGCCCTTTACCCCCGATGATCTTGAAAAAATAGAAAAGCGGATGGCAGAGCTGGCTGCTGCAGGACAGTCGGTGGAACGCTCGGTGATGTCCGCTGCTGAGGCGATCGCCTTTTTTGAGCAGATGGGGGAACCGTATAAGAAAGAGCTGATTGAAGATATTGGTGCTGAAGCGGTTTCGATCTATACCCAGGGTGGGTTTGCGGATCTCTGTCGTGGACCGCATGTGCCTAACACCAACAAGCTGAAGGCGTTCAAGCTGCTTTCCATTGCTGGTGCCTACTGGCGTGGCAACGAGAACAACCGGATGCTGCAGCGAATTTACGGCACTGCCTTCACAGATAAAAAAGAGCTGGAAGCCTATCTGCATCGACTGGAAGAGGCCAAGCGCCGTGATCATCGTAAGCTGGGACGCGAGCTGGATCTGTTCTCGTTTAATGATGAGGTAGGGGCCGGTTTTGCCATCTGGCATCCCAAAGGTGCCATGCTGCGTACTCTTCTGGAAGATTTTGAGCGCAAGGAACACCTGAAGCGCGGCTATGATATCGTGGTTGGCCCGCAGATTCTCAAGACTGATCTGTGGCAGCGTTCCGGTCATTACGATAATTATCGCGAGAACATGTATTTTACCGAGGTGGATGAGCAGAGTTTTGGCGTCAAGCCGATGAACTGTCTTGCCCATATGATGATCTACAAGACCCAGCTGCGCAGTTATCGTGATCTGCCTCAACGTTATTTTGAACTGGGCACGGTACACCGCCACGAGCGGGCCGGCGTGCTGCACGGGCTGCTGCGGGTGCGCTGTTTTACCCAGGATGACGCCCATATCCTGTGTACGCCTGAGCAGCTGGACGGTGAGATCAAGGGCGTATTGAGCTTTGTCTCCGATGTGATGGGTATCTTTGGTTTTGAGTACGAGATGGAGTTGTCAACCCGTCCGGAAAAGTCAATTGGCAGTGATGAGGACTGGGAACGTGCCACCAGTGCCTTGCTGGGGGCACTCAAGGATACCGGCCGTCCCTTTGAGGTTAATGAGGGGGATGGCGCTTTTTACGGCCCCAAGATCGACATAAAGCTGCGTGATTGTCTTGACAGGCGGTGGCAGTGTGCTACTATCCAGTGCGATTTTACCCTGCCTGAGCGGTTTGACCTTACGTACGTGGCCAGTGACGGCGAGCGGAAGCGGCCCGTCATGGTGCATCGGGTTATCCTCGGTTCCATTGAGCGGTTCATCGGTGTCCTGATTGAACACTTTGCCGGCAATTTCCCGCTGTGGCTTGCACCGGTACAGGCGGTTGTTCTGACGGTTACCGATAATCAGATTCCTTATGCCCAGGAAGTGTTCAAAACACTGCGGGCCGCCGGGCTGCGAGTGCAGGAAGACCTGCGCAATGAAAAACTGAATTTCAAGATTCGTGAAGCACAGTTGCAGAAGATTCCGTATATGCTGGTTATCGGTGACAAGGAAGTGGAGCAGGGAACGGTCACACCGCGTTATCGTGACGGCAAAAACCTGCAGCCCATGTCTCCCGAAGCGTTTATAGCGTTTGTAGAATCCGAAGGTAAGGCGTTTAACTAATGAAATCATTGCTGTCATCTGTTTCTCAGGAGGTGCTGCCATAGCTGCCCCGGCAAAAACTGCAACCGTTAATATCAATCATGCCATTCGTGCTTCAGAAGTCCGTGTTGTCGCACATGATGGTGAACAGCTGGGTATCCTGACATTACGTGAAGCTCTGGAAGCTGCAGAGGCTCGTCAGCTTGATCTGGTAGAGGTGTCACCCACCGCTACGCCGCCGGTCTGCAGGATCATGGATTACGGCAAGTTCAAGTATCAGCAGAGCAAAAAACAGCAGGAAGCAAAAAAGAAACAGGTGCAGGTGCAGGTTAAAGAGGTCAAGATTCGCCCCAAAACCGATGACCATGACCTTGATTTCAAGATCAAGCATGTGCGTCGCTTTCTGGAAGAGGGGAACAAGGCCAAGGTGACGCTGGTGTTCCGTGGCCGTGAGATCACCCACCAGGATATCGGCAGGGCTGTCATTGAAAAATTTGCTGCAGAACTGGCTGACATTGCCGTGGTGGAAGTTGCTCCTCGGGTTGATGGTCGCCAGTTGTTCATGATTGTTGCACCCAAAACGAAAAAACACTAAATGCAACACAGATCCTGATAGATCTGTTAACACCATCAAGGAGCAAGACCATGCCAAAGATCAAGACCAATCGCGCAGCTGCCAAGCGCTTCAAGAAGACCGGTACTGGTAAGGTAAAGCGTGCCCACGCCTTTACCAGCCACATCCTTACCAGCAAAACCCGCAAGCGTAAGCGCAACCTGCGTCAGGGAAATACCGTTGCTGCTGTTGACCATAAGAACATCTGTGCGTTGATCCCTTATATGTAATCAGAGACAGCAGCTGCTGTCTCGCCCCAGAACCGTGAGGAAACGGCCCCTTGCGGATCGGGTATCTAACACAAAAGGAGTAGAAGATGCCGAGAGTAAAAGGTGGTTTCAAGACGCGGCAACGCCGCAACAAGGTGTTAAAGTTAGCCAAGGGTTACCGTGGCGCACGCAGTAAGCTGTTTCGCAGTGCAACCGAGGCAGTTGACCGGGCACTCAATTATGCGTTCCGTGACCGTCGCGTCAAGAAGCGTGATTTCCGTTCACTCTGGATCATGCGAATTAACGCTGCATCACGGCTTGCCGGTTTGTCCTACAGCAAGTTTATCCATGGCCTGAAAAAGGCTGATGTGCAGATTGACCGCAAGGTGCTGGCTGATATTGCCATTACCGACCCGAAAGGTTTTGCCGAGATTGCGGCTGTGGCCAAGGCCCAGCTGTAAACCTTGACGTTGTGTAGGTAAAAGGGATGGGGGACTGCTCTCCCGTCCCTTTTTCCGTTCTATTTCATTCTCAGCCGGTTAAAGGAACAGACCATGAGAGATCAGCTTGAACAGTTGCGGCAACAGGCGCTGGCTGCTGTCGCTGTCGCAGATACTGAAGATGTGTTGCAGGAGGTGCGGGTCAGGTTTCTCGGACGCAAGGGAGAGCTGACCGGCCTTATGAAGGGGTTGGGGGCGCTGCCTGCTGATGAACGCCCACAGGTGGGCCAGCTGGTCAACCTGGTAAAAGATGAGGTTGAGACTGCTGTTGAGCAGGCCCTGGAGCGCAGCCGCCGTGATGCCATTGCGCAAAAGCTGGCCACCGAGCGGATTGATGTGACCCTGCCCGGCCGTAGCCGTCGCAAGGGGAGCAAGCACCCGGTGACGCTGGTGATTGAAGAGGTGAGCGAGATCTTTGCCGGTCTGGGATTTTCGGTGGCAGAAGGGCCGGAGATCGAGCACGACTGGTACAACTTTGAGGCACTGAATTTTCCGCCTGAACATCCGGCCCGAGACATGCAGGATACCTTTTTTGTTGAAAACCAGTTACTGCTGCGCACCCATACCTCTCCGGTCCAGATTCGCACCATGCTGCAGCAAAAGCCGCCGGTCAGAATCATTGCGCCGGGTACGGTGTATCGCTGTGATTCGGATGCCACCCATTCGCCGATGTTTCACCAGATTGAAGGACTGATGGTGGATACGCGGGTCTCCTTTGCCGACCTGAAGGGGATTCTGACCACCTTTACCAATCAGCTGTTCGGGCAGAAGACCGGGGTTCGTCTGCGTCCCAGCTTTTTTCCGTTTACGGAGCCCTCTGCCGAGGTTGATATTGCCTGTGTAATTTGTGGCGGTAGCGGCTGCCGCGTCTGCAAACAGACCGGCTGGCTTGAAATTCTGGGGGCCGGCATGGTTGATCCGGAGGTGTTTCGCCATGTAGGCTACGATCCCGAGGCAATTTCCGGTTTTGCCTTTGGTATGGGGATCGAGCGGATAGCCATGCTGAAGTACGGTATCAGCGATATGCGGCTCTTGTTTGAAAATGACGTCAGATTCCTACGGCAGTTTTAAGGCGCGGTGAATATATGAAAGTTACTTATAACTGGTTGAGAGAGTTCGTAGATTTTGACCTGACACCCCAGGAGCTGGCAGACCTGCTGACCATGCTGGGGCTGGAGGTTGAGGGAATTACCGCACTGGGCAGCGGCATGGATGAGGTTGTGGTGGCGCGGGTCATTGAGAAAAACCAGCACCCCAATGCCGATAAACTCTCGCTCTGCAAGATCGACAACGGCAGTGAAATCCTGTCGGTGGTCTGTGGTGCCCAGAACTTCAAGCAGGGAGATACGGTTGCCCTGGCTCAGGTCGGTGCCGTGCTGCCTGGTGAGTTCAAGATCAAGCGCTCGAAGATCCGTGGTGAAGAGTCCTGCGGCATGCTCTGCTCAGAAAAAGAGCTTGGGTTGGCTGAGGAGAGTGCCGGTATCATGGTCCTTGCGGAAGATATGCCGCTGGGCAAGCCGTTCTTTGAAGCCATGGGGCTGAAAGATACGGTATTCGAGATCGGTCTGACCCCTAACCGTGCCGATTGTCTGAGTGTGATCGGTATTGCGCGTGAAGTTGCAGCCAAACTGGGCAAGAAAGTCCGCTATCAGTCGGTGGTGGTACCTGAATACGGTGAACCGGTGGATAGTCGCATTACTGTGGCAATTCAGGATCAGGTCGGCTGTCCGCGTTATGCAGCCCGCTTTATCTCCGGCTGCAGGATTGCGCCGTCTCCGGCCTGGCTGGTCAAGCGTCTCAATGCCGTTGGTGTGCGATCCATCAATAATGTGGTGGATGTGACCAACCTGGTGATGATCGAGCTGGGACATCCGTTGCATGCCTTTGATTATACCCAGGTAGCAGGGGGGCAGATCATTGTGCGCAAGGCTGTTGAAGGTGAGTTGTTCCGAACCCTTGACAGTCAGGAGCGTGCCTTGACAGCCGCTGATTTGCTGATCTGCGACAAGGAGCGGCCGGTTGCCCTGGCAGGCATCATGGGTGGTGAAAATTCTGAGATCACTGACCAGAGCACCGATATTCTGCTGGAGAGCGCCTTTTTTGATCCGCCGACCATCCGCCGTACCAGTAAACGGCTGGGATTGCATACCGAATCATCCCACCGCTTTGAGCGCGGCGCTGACCTGGAGATGGTGCCGAAGGCGATTGATCGCGCTGCCAGTCTGATTGCCCAGCTGTCCGGTGGCAACGTGGCAAAGGGGATTGTGGACAATTTCCCTGCTCCCCGGCCTGCGGTCTCTGTTACCTTCCGGCCAGAACGGGCAAACGCAATTCTGGGGTTGTCGCTAAGTCCGGACCGGATGGCAGATCTGTTCCGTAATCTTGAGTTTCAGGTGCAGCCGGTTTCCAACAACAGTTTTCAGGTGACCATTCCGTCTTACCGGATTGACATCGAGCGTGAAATTGACCTGATCGAGGAGATCTGTCGGTTGAACGGGTTTGATCAGGTACCGGCTACCTTGCCGGTTGCTCAGGTGATGTCTGACCGTCCCGGTCTGCATCAGCGTCTGCAGCGGCTGGTGCGGGATCATTTTGTGGAAGAGGGGATGAACGAAATTGTCTCGTTCAGCTTCATCGGGCCGGATGCTGCCGACAAGCTGTGTCTGTCTGCAGACGATCCGCGCCGTAACGCCATCAAACTTTGTAATCCATTGGCTGCTGAACAGTCGGTGATGCGTACGACGCTGTTGCCGGGGCTTCTGGAAACAGCCTCCCGCAACATGAGCTTCCGCAGTCTTGACCTGCGTCTGTTTGAAATGCGCAGGGTCTATCACACCGATCCGACCCGTGAGATGCCTGATGAGCCGATGTACTGCGCCGGCATTATCAGCGGATTGCGTGACAGGGAGGCGTGGTGCCGGGACAAGGTTGAAGTTGATTTCTTTGATGCAAAAGGGATCGTTGAAAACCTGTTTGAACTGCTCCAGATCGACCGTGTTTCATGGGTTGCTGATCAATCTGAACCGTACTATCACCCGGGAAAGTCCTGCCGTATCCTTGTGGAGCAGGTGCAGGTCGGCACGGTGGGAGAGTTACACCCACGTGTAGCTGCCGCTTACGAAATAGAACGACCGGTTTACTTCTTTGAATTGAACTTTGAAGCGTTGGTGCGCCTGGCTGGCAAAGGTGCCACCATTATTCCGCCGTCACGTTTTCCTGAAAGCGTGCGTGATGTGGCGCTGCTGGCGCCGCTTGATCTGCCGGCCGCCGGCCTGATCGAATGCGTACATGGGAGTAAGGTTAAGGAACTTGAAGATGTGGCGATCTTTGATCTGTATCAGGGGGACCGTTTGCCTGCAGGCAGCAAGAGTATTGCCCTCAGGCTGCGTTACCGTGCCGCAGACCGGACTCTGACGGATGAAGAAGTTCAGCAGCTGCATCAGAAAGTGGTTGCCGGCCTGACCACCAAGCTGGGAGTAACCGTTCGTTAATACAGTTGATTGTACGAAAATGCTTGATTAACTGCCGTTAAATAGTTAGTATGTATTTGTACTGTCTAATCTCAAAAAGGAGCACACACGATGAAAAAAATGATTTCCGTAGTAGTGACCGCTGCATTCCTGAGCATCTCCGCCCTTGCTTTTGCTGCAGAGCAAAGAGTAACCGGCCCTATCGAGAAGATTGACCTGCAGGGTGATGCAGCAACTGTTATGGTGAAGGACAGCAAGAGCGGCAAGACACATGAAATTGTCGTTAAGGATCAGCTGACTGTGGACAAGCTGAAGGACAAGCGGATTGTGGTTGGTGATGAAGTACGTGTCAAGTACGAGGACACCAACAAGGAAAGCAAGCTGTTCCGCAAGACAGCCGGCTGCTAATAACACCGGTTCAATGCTGTCTGAGGGCACCGTGGCAACGCGGTGCTCTTTTTTTATGTTTTTTTGTGATCAGGGAACCGAGTCGGGGATGTTGGTGATCAACAGGGATCCGTCTGAGAGTACCTCTTTACGAAAGCGTGCCCTGGTGCGTTGCGTATGACTTGCTGAGGCAATCTTTACCCCGCTGCCGGGCATAAAGGCAGCCGTTACATTATTGCCTGCTTGCCATGCCTCGAAATGAACATGGGGGCCGGTGGAGCGACCAGTGCTGCCTGCAAGGGCGATGGTTGCCCCTTTTTTCACCAGCTGTCCCGGATCAACCAGGTTGGCACTGTTATGTCCGTACAGGGTGATCATGCCGTTATCGTGTTCAATCAGCACAGTCCAGCCATACCCGGAACGCATGCCTGAATATACAACCACGCCATCAGCAACACTCTTGACCGGGGTGCCGGTTGGAACAGCTATGTCAATGCCATTATGGTGGCGCCAGGTGCCGTCAATCGGGTCGGTACGCATGCCGACTCCGGAGGTAATGGTACCGTTCACCGGCAGGATCGCCTCAACCATGGTGCCTGATTGCTCTGCTGCGGGATTGAGCTGTGCCGCTACGGTTTTTTCTATGATCTCTTTCAATGAAGGTGCCGGGTGTTTTTTGCTTTCATCTGACAGTGCCCGTGCAGTTTTGACCCTGCGTACAGGAGGCTTGCGGGTCTTGATGACTACCTCGGCGTCTTTGGTTAATGGTGCATCGGTAAAGGTCTCAACGCCGTCAATGGTGACAAAACGGTAGATATCGGCATGGGCAGGCGAAAGTCCTGCTAGAAACAGCAGGTACCAGGCTGAAAGGATGCATGAAGTGGTATAATAGACGTTTCGTAACATGATGATGCGCCTTTAATCTCAGCTTGTGATAGCGGATTTTTTCTGATACATACAAACAGTTTACTCGTACTATACCGCTTCAAGACCGGTATGGCAAATCTTACTCTCCTCCAGAGATTCAGGGCCCACAAGGATGGCGGCGTGACCTTTTCCTACTATGATAAAGTAGTGCGCGGCACCGAGACCGAAGACAATCTGGTTATCCTCCAGTTTTTGAAGGGGATGGTTGGTCAGACCTTTTCATTCCTCAACTATTACAAAGAAATACCGGTTTCCTACGATGCGCGGCTGCTCTCGGTTGAGAACGGCATGGTCGAGTTTGAGGTACATGAGTACCAGGCCAAGGTCATTTCCCTTGAAAAAAAGGCATTGATTCGCGCCCACGAGAAGAGTCCGACAGCGGATGATCTGGTGGGCGATGTGTTTTATGTCAATGTTGCCCGCAAACGGGTCATCCTTACCAACTTCCATTACGCCCGCATCCGTTCCGACTTGCGACGATTTGTGCGGGTCTGCCTTGACGGGCATCGTGCTGATGCCGATCTGCACTGCGGAAATGAAGTTATTGCCGCTACCGTGCGTGATATTTCTCTTGGCGGAGTAGCTCTGCGTTTATCTGCCGAGGTGCCGGACATCGCCTCTGATGCAGAGGTCAATCTGATCCTCAAGCTGGAAGCAAAGGACGCTGCCTCAATCTGTGAAATCGGCGTTGCCGGCACCGTTGCCAAAATCGTGGGGGATGCCCCCGACCTCACCTGTATCATGGAATTCCACCCCGATCGACACTCCCAGCAGGCTCTGGCCTACTATATCAACCAGCGGCAGGTTGAGATCATCAGAGAGCTTAAAGAGTTTGCAGTCTGACTTCTTTCAAGCGGCTGTGCCTAAAAACCAGCCATCTTCCTGATTAAATGCCTAAAAAATGTGCTTCAATAGGCTGGTTTGTTTTCCTGTGTGTTAAATAAGCCCATTAATTTAAATAGTTAGTTTTTAGTGTCAAGTTGGCAATTCGTTTGCATTGCTGTGATCTCAGATGTCGTTGTGACGTTGTACTGTTCTTGTCTAAAACCGCCACGAAGGGAGAGTGTGTGATGAAAAAGGTAGAGGCGATCATCAAACCGTTCAAGCTGGATGAGGTCAAAGAGGCCCTGAACGAAATCGGTATCCAGGGGATCACCATCAGCGAGGTAAAAGGATTCGGGCGTCAGAAAGGTCATACCGAGCTGTATCGTGGCGCAGAGTACGTGGTTGACTTCATTCCCAAGATAAAACTTGAAATTATCGTCAGTGATGCCGTGCTTCCCAACGTGGTTGATGTGATCGAAAAATCGGCAAAAACCGGTCGGATCGGTGACGGTAAAATTTTTGTGACACCGGTAGAGGCCGTGGTTCGGATCAGAACCGGCGAAACCGGAGAAGATGCCCTTTAATCCGTTTGCAGTTTACCTTCCCCTAACGAAAGGAGACGTTTGATGACACCGAAACAGGTCGTAGAGTTTGCAAAAGAGAATGGCGTGCTGATGGTTGATTACAAGTTCATGGATTTTATCGGTACCTGGCAGCATGTATCAGTACCTATCTCCGAATTTGAAGAAGAGACCTTTGAGGAGGGTCAGGGCTTTGACGGTTCATCCATTCGTGGCTGGCAGCCGATCCATGCCTCAGACATGATCCTGCTGCCGGACCCCAGTTCGGCCAAGATCGATCCGTTCATCGCCGTGCCGACCATGTCGCTGATCTGCAATATCTTTGATCCGATCACCAAGGAAGACTACACCCGCGATCCGCGTAACATCGCCCGCAAGGCCGAGGCATACCTCAAGTCCACCGGTATCGGCGATACTGCCTTCTTTGGACCGGAAGCCGAGTTCTTCATCTTTGACGAAGTCCGTTATGATTCAACCGCCAATCAGGCCTTTTACATGGTTGATTCAGTTGAAGGCGCCTGGAACACCGGTCGTGAAGAATTCCCCAACCTGGGCTACAAGCCGCGTCACAAGGAAGGCTACTTCCCTTGCTCGCCGGTTGACTCCCAGAACGACCTGCGTAACGAAATGGTTATGGAGCTGCAGAAGGTCGGGATCCGCGTTGAGTGCCAGCATCACGAGGTAGCCACCGGCGGTCAGGCCGAGATCGACATGCGCTTCTCATCGCTGGTTGATATGGCTGACCAGCTGCAGTGGTTCAAGTATGTGATCAAGAACGTGGCCTATCGTAACGGCAAGACCGTCACCTTTATGCCCAAGCCGCTGTATGGTGATAACGGCTCCGGCATGCACTGCCACCAGTCGATCTGGAAAGACGGCCAGAACCTGTTTGCCGGTGACAAATACGGCGGGTTGTCCCAGATGGCCCTCTGGTACATTGGCGGCATCATCAAGCATGCCAAGGCCCTCTGCGCCATTACCAACCCCACCACCAACTCGTACAAGCGACTGGTGCCGGGTTTTGAGGCACCGGTCAACATGGCTTACTCCAGCCGTAACCGTTCAGCTTCACTGCGGATCCCGATGATGTCTACCAATCCCAAGGCCAAGCGGATTGAGTACCGCACTCCGGACCCGTCCTGCAACGGTTACCTGGCCTTTGCCGCCATGCTGATGGCCGGTCTGGATGGTATCGAGAACAAGATCGATCCGGGTCAGCCGCTGGACAAGGATATCTACGGTCTGTCTCCTGAAGAGCTGAAGGATATCCCGTCTGCTCCGGGCAGCCTGGACGAGGCACTCCGTTGTCTTGAAGCTGATCACGAGTTCCTGCTGAAGGGTGATGTGTTCACTCCGGACGTGATCGAGAAGTGGATCGAGTACAAGATGGAAGCTGAGGTAAATCCGGTGCGCATGCGTCCGGTGCCGCTGGAGTTTGCCCTGTATTACGATATCTGATACCTGTTGTACCGATGCTGTTCAAAAAAGGGCGGGAGCAATTCCGCCCTTTTCTGTGGCGCCGGGCTTGATTGACTTCACTGGCTGCTTCTGCTACTAAACATGCTCCACTGAAGACAAGAAAGCGATGCGATGATCGAAAACATTCTGTACAAGCTGTCCATTATGCTGGTACCGGGTCTGCTGGCCATTACCTGTCACGAGGTCTCTCACGGATATATGGCCTGGCGCTATGGTGATCCCACGGCCCGGATGCTGGGGCGCCTGACCCTCAACCCGCTCAAGCATATCGATATCTTCGGCACCCTGATGCTGGTGATTGTCGGCATCGGCTGGGCCAAGCCGGTACCGGTGGTGGTTGAAAACCTGCGCAATCCCAAAAAAGACATGATCTGGGTCTCTGCCGCCGGACCGATCACCAACCTTACCCTGGCGGTCATCTCTGCCGGGTTGCTGCATCTGCTGCTGATGGTTCCTGCCGGCTCTTCAGCCAACTTTATACTGCAGCCGCTCAGCTACATGGCTGCCTTTTCAATCTACATCAATCTTTTGCTGGCTTTTTTCAATATGATACCAATCCCCCCCCTGGACGGCGGACGGGTGCTGATGGGGGTGCTACCCTACCGTCAGGCCATGGCTCTGGGCAAATTGGAGCCGTACGGCATGATCATCATTATCCTGCTGGTCTTTTTCACGCCGGTCTTTTCGTACCTGCTGATGCCGCTGCTGATGCTTGGCGTTAAGTTGTTGGCCGGCCCGTACAGTCTGCTGGTGTTCAAGGTGGCCAGTTTCAAGATCATGTAATTTCACACAAAGGTGCTACAGATGCAAAAACAACGGGTAGTCAGCGGCATGCGCCCCACCGGGCGGCTGCATATCGGCCATTATCATGGTGTACTGGAAAACTGGATCAACATTCAGGAACAGTTTGACTGTTTCTTCTTTGTTGCCGACTGGCACTCCCTGACCACGGAATATGCCGAGACCTCCGGCATCAAAGGTTCGGCCCGGGAGATGGTGCTGGACTGGGTTGCCTTTGGTCTTGATCCGGAAAAGTGCATGGTTTTTGAGCAAAGCCAGGTGGCGCAACATGCCGAGCTGAATCTGATCCTGGGGATGATCACTCCGGTCTCCTGGCTGGAGCGCAACCCCACCTACAAAGAGATGCTGGACAATATTGACCAGAGAGATCTCTCTACCTTTGGTTTCCTCGGTTACCCGGTCCTGATGGCAGCCGACATCATCCTCTACAAGGCCACCAGGGTGCCGGTGGGACACGACCAGCTGCCGCACCTGGAGATCACCCGCGAGATCGCCCGGCGGTTCAACCACCTCTACTCCTGTCAGGTGTTTCCCGAGCCGGAGGCGCTGCTGACCGAGACCCCCAAGCTGCTGGGGCTTGATGGCCGCAAGATGAGTAAATCCTACAACAACTCGATCTACCTGTCAGAGACTGCTGAAGAAACCGCTGCCAAGATCAAGGGCATGGTCACCGATACCCAGCGGATCAGGCGGGCCGACCCCGGCGACCCGGAACAGTGCGTGGCCTTTAACCTGCACCGGATCTATCTGCCCCAGGAAAAACTGGATGAAATCATACCGGCCTGCAAAAAGGCCGAGATCGGCTGTGTTGACTGTAAAAAAATACTGACCCAGGCCTTAAATGACCGGCTGGCCCCGTTCCGCTGCCGCCGCGAAGAACTGGCGCAGGATAGCGGCTTTGTGGATGACCTGCTGGCAGACGGAAGCCGCAAGGCAGCAGAGACCGCGCAGGCCACCATGCAGGAAGTGCGTGCTGCCCTGCAGGTCTGATCAGCGTGCTGCAACCGGCAGATCACCAGGCACCAACTTCCCTGTTCGAGGGGGCACTTCAGGGCTACAGCGTCAAGCTTGACGCCTTTGAAGGCCCCCTCGATCTTTTGCTGCACCTGATCCGCAAGAACGAAGTTGACATCTACGATATCCCGATCTCTCTGATCACCCGCCAGTACCTTGATTATCTCAAACTGATGAAAGAGTTGAACCTAGACCTGGCCGGAGATTTTCTGGTCATGGCGGCAACCCTGCTGCAGATCAAGTCCCGCCTGCTGTTGCCGCTGCCGGAGCCTGAAGAAGGGGAGGGGGATGACACGGAAGACCCCCGGGCCGAGCTGGTCCGCCGTCTGCTGGAGTATCAGCGTTACCGTGATGCCGGACTTGAACTGGGGGCACGGGAACTGCTGGGGCGTGAGGTGTTTGCCCGTCCCTGCCGTGACGGTTGCTGTCTGGAAGGGGTGGCAGCGGCAGAAGAAGGGCCGCTGGAGCTTGACCTGTTTGAGCTGGCCGAGGCGTTCCGTACCCTGCTGGCCCGCATGCCGCTGGCCCGGGCCCATGAGGTGGCAGCCCAGGAGACCTTGAGCATTGTTGATGCCATCAACCAGATTCTGACCAGGTTGGACGGTCATGCATCCTTGGAGTTCACCACCCTGTTTGCTGATGAAGAGATGACGCGCGAACGGATGATCGTTACCTTTCTGGCCCTGCTGGAACTCTGCCGGATCAAACTGGTCAAGGTGCTGCAAAACAGCCGCTACGGGCCGATCTATCTCCACCCCTCCGTGCCGGTCAGTGAAACAGAAGGAGGTCTCGATGAGCCATCCCACACTTAAAGCCATCATCGAAGGGCTCCTGTTTGTCTCAGACGGTCCGCTCTCCCTTGATCAGCTGACCGAGCTGCTGCACGACTACGATCGTGCCTCGGTTCGCCTGGCCGTACAGGAGCTGCGGGACGATTATGAACAGCGGGGTGCCGGGGTGCATCTGGTAGAGGTGGCCGGTGGCTGGCAGTTGCGGACCGTGCCGGAACTGATGCCGTTTCTCTCCCGGATGGTCAAGGGGCGTCCGGCCCGTTTCTCCCAGTCTGCCTTGGAGACCCTGGCCATTATTGCTTACCGCCAGCCGATTACCCGGCAGGAGATCGAGTATCTGCGGGGGGTTGACACCGGTGCAGTCATCAAGACCCTGCTGGAAAAAAAGCTGGTCAGGATTCTGGGTAAAAAAGATATCCCCGGTCGGCCGATCATCTACGGCACCACCAGGGAATTTCTTGAGGTATTCAACCTGAAAGACCTGAAAGGGCTGCCGACCCTGCGCGAGATCAGCGCCCTTGATGAGACGCCGGTGTACGAGGTACAGGAAGAGCTGCCCCTGGGCAGTGAGCAGCGAGGTGCCCCATGATCAGACAAGCGGCTGTGGCAGGACAATTTTATCCGGGAACCGAACAGGCATTACGTGAAGAGCTGCAGCGTCTGCTGCCGCCGATTGCAGAGAAGCGCCGGGCCATTGGTGTGATCTCGCCCCATGCCGGCTACGTCTATTCCGGCTCTGCTGCTGGTACGCTGCTGGCACAGGTTGCCATCCCCCGCACCGTGGTGATCATCGGCCCCAACCATCGGGGGGCGGGAGCAGTGGCTGCCCTGTCGCCTGAACAGGGCTGGCAGACCCCGTTGGGAGTGGTTCCGGTTGAAAGGCACCTGTCAGACCTGATCAGGCAGCATCAGTCGGCTATTCAGGAGGACAGTGCCAGCCACCGGCTGGAACATTCGCTGGAGGTGCAGGTGCCGTTTCTGCAATATCTGCGGCCAGATGTCAGTATTGTGCCGCTCTGCCTGGCCTTTGGCGACTTTGACGGGTGCCAGTTGGTGGGTACAGCTTTGGCAACGGCAATTAGCGAATTTGGTGAAGAGGTGCTGATCATTGCCAGCTCCGACATGACCCACTATGAGTCGGTCGAGGCAGCCCGCCGGAAGGATAGCCTGGCACTGGAGCGGGTTCTGGCCTTTGATCCGCAGGGTCTGGTGGAGGTCTGCCGCAGTGAGCAGATCAGCATGTGCGGGGTGATCCCGTCTGCCGTGATGCTGATTGCAGCCAGGCAGCTGGGGGCTACCCAGGCTGAGCTGCTGGCCTACACCAACAGCGGCCAGGTGACCGGTGACCATCGTCAGGTGGTGGCCTACGCATCGGTGCTGGTCTGGTAATGGTATATGCCAGTTGCAGCATTGACATTCACCTAGAGAAATTGTATACACTATACACTTTTTCTGTCCCGTTTTGTACGCTAAGTACCTATCAAAAAAGGAGGAAGTACGAATGATCGAAGCATATCTGGCCCACGAAGCCGAGCGTGCGGCACAGGGGATTCCTGCCCTGCCGCTCACCCCTGAGCAGACGGTTGAACTGTGCAAGCTGTTGGAAGCCCCCCCGGCAGGCAAGGAAGCGTTTCTCCTTAACCTGCTCAAAGAGCGCGTTTCCCCCGGTGTTGACCCGGCTGCCAAGGTCAAGGCCGAGTTTCTGGCCGGCATCCTGAATGGCAGCAAAAAGTCCCCCCTGGTTTCCAAGGTTGATGCAGTCCGCATCCTGGGCACCATGATGGGTGGCTACAACGTAAACCCGCTGGTTGACGCCCTGAAAGATGCCGAGCTGGCTGACGAAGCTGCCTGTGCCCTGTCCGGCATGACCCTGGTCTATGATGGTTTTGATCAGGTGGTTGAGCTGTCCAAGTCCAATGCCGCTGCAATGAAAGTTCTGCAGTCCTGGGCAAATGCCGAGTGGTTCACCAATAAGCCCGGCGTACCTGAGACCATCAAGGTCAAGGTGTTCAAGGTTGAGGGCGAGATCAACACCGACGACTTCTCCCCGGCCGGTGATGCCTGGAGCCGTCCTGATATCCCACTGCATGCCCTGGCCATGGGCAAGACCCGTTTCCCCAACCGCCTCAAGGATATTGCTGACTGGCGTGCTGCCGGCAATCAGGTGGCCTTTGTGGGCGATGTGGTCGGTACCGGTTCTTCCCGCAAGTCTGCCTGTAACTCGGTGCTGTGGCACATGGGCCAGGAGATTCCCTGCGTACCCAACAAGAAGACTGCCGGTGTGATCATCGGCGGCGTTATCGCCC
>CAZYMK010000035.1:0-17033 GCA_964648885.1 uncultured Geobacter sp.
TCTGACGCTTTCAACTCACTAATTTTACTCTGTGAACTCTGTGCCTCCGTATTTCAAGTGCTTTTAAAGGTTTAATCCCTTGCATCCCTTGCATCCCTTGTATCCCTGTTGAACAGCTTTGCTTTCAAGCGTTGCGTCGTTGCGCCGTTGCGCCGTTGCGTGAACTGCTTTTTCCGGGTTTGATTTATATAAGCCGATTGGGTTGGTTGACAGAAGATATAAAAAAGGGAGGCTGGTGAGCCTCCCTTTTTGTGAAAAAATACGCTGAAATTAGAAAGTTCGGTCAAACAACCAAGCAGCAGCAAAATGGGTGGTTGCCCAAGTTGCGGTAGCCCCAGCTGTCGTACCCGCCGCTGAGGCCGTCACAAGACCATTTGCTCTACCATTTTGAGCTGTGCCTGTAGCAAATGTTACAGCAGAAGGAGCCCTGAAGGTGCCTAAACCTGCATCAGCAACACCGTCATAAGAAGCATCCAAAGATTTGATGATCTCAAGCTCATCTAAGCTAAAGGTGGTAGCAACAGCACAATCTACTGTTTTGCAAATGAACATTGCATTACGGACTACTGGAGTAGCATCTGTTGAAGAAACTCTACCAAAATAAATCCAAAAAGATAAACCGCCAATTGTTACCGGGTTAGCCGGTGCGTAGTTCATGGAATTTACAATTTCGGCAATTGTAGTGCCGGTTGCTCCCTGTTCGCTAGGTATTGAAGTAATTGAATCACCAATTATACCGTTACGTGAAGCATCACCTGGGTATCTGCCGTTACGATCAAGATAAGCATAAGTAAGGTTACGCCACGAGCTAACTGCTGATGCCGCTTGTTTTGCCTGTGCGTTAGTGATCAAGTCCTGCCCTTTAATTACGGCCCCCAGGATGATACCGATAATCACCAGTACGACAGCCAGTTCCACCAGGGTAAAGCCCTTGTTGTTGCGCATCTGAATCCTCCTGTTTTGTCTGTGTAGGTTGCGTAAAAACTATCCGTTTGCCTGTAAGAGTGCTGCATGTACAGCTTTGTAAAGATCGGCCAGTTGAGGCAAAAAATCAAGAAAAAAACGCGGTAAGTGCAACAGGTTACAGGTAATCACCCTACTGCAGGCGGTTGGAAATATGTTGACAGTGTGGTGTCAGCCTGCTATTCGCCTGTTATCCATGTATGTTAGAACGAATCGGGGTCTGCATGAGCATCCTTGCCAATCTGCTGAAAAAAGCTGAGACAAACCAGGCCAAGGCGGATATCCCGCCGGGTTTGCTGCAGTCGGTTCGGTCTCCTTCCGGCAGTGACGGCAGGCTGAAAAAATATCTGCTGTTTGCCGGAATCGGCGTGGCAGCCCTGGCAATGGGCGGCTTGCTGGCATGGTATCTGGCTAACCGCCCAGTCCCCCGCCCTGCCCTTCAGCCTGAAGTGGTACAGCAGCCGGTAACTGCAGCACCGGCCCCTGTGCAGCCGCAGGTTTCTTCTGCTGTTGCCGCCCCTGCACCTGCCCAGCCGGTTGCTGCTACCAAGCCGGTGACAACACCACCAAAAAAACAGACCGCTGCTGTGCGTAAACCGGCAACCGGCACAGCCGTCAAACAGGCCGCTGCAACCCCGCCTGCACCCAAAACAGCCCCTGAGAAAAAACCGGCAGTAAAAGACAAGGCAACCATTGATGCCCTGCTGTTTGCTGCCCGCAGCGCTGAAGCACGACGGGACTACACAACCGCCCTGAAACAGTATCAGGCTGCGCTGGAGGCTGATCCGCACAACTACCGGATCATGAACAACCTGGCCGGTGCCATGCTGCACCTGGGTATGGATGACCAGGCGTTGACCGTTGCTAACCGTGCCCTGGCCATTAAACCGGATTACCCTTCAGCCCTGGTGAATGCCGGTATTGCGCTGGGCAAGACCGGTCACGACCGTTCCGCCAGGGAGCTGTTCAGCCGCGCCCTAACCCTTGATCCTGCCAACCGAAGTGCCCTGTACAGCCTCGCCCTTGCGCAAGAGCGGGCCGGTCTGTTGGATGAAGCGTTTGCATCCTATCGTCGTCTGGCAGATGCAGGAAGTGCTCAGGGGCTGCTGGGGCAGGGGCGGGTATCTGAACGAAAAGGTGATCCGGCAGCAGCTGCCCGCTATTATCGCGAACTGCTGGCACAGAACAGCAGCAGCCAGCGGCCTAAGGATGAGGCGCGGGAGCGGTTACGGGCTTTGGAACAGTAATCCTATTACTCACGCGGAGCCGCGGGGCTCGCGGAGAAAATCCGTTGGTCTGTAACATCTTACCCCCGTCCCCCTCCTGGCGCACCAGCTGAAACACCGGCTATGCTCACCATCTGATGGTACTCTCCGTGTCTCCGCGCCTCCGCGTGCAACCACTTTAAAGGGTAACTGACAAGGTTCTGCTGTTCTGCTACTGCAAAAATTTCCAGCCGATCCCCAAGGCCAGCAGGACAAGCCCACCACCCACCAGCCACCAGATCAAACTACGGGACAGCATGGTTGCCCGGCCGGCCTGACGCTCCCGCTTCAGTACCTCTGCCGCAGCAGCCTTGATCTGCTGCTCCTCAATCACCGGTTTACCCTCTAAAAACCCCACCATCAGCGCCCGTGAAGCCATCATATTGATCAGCCGGGGGATGCCGCCGGACAGCTGATAGACCAGCTCGGAAGCCTTGCTGCTGAAGATGGCGCCGGTGTGTGCCCCGGCCCGGTGCAGCCGGGTGGTGATGTAATCAGCGGTTGCCTTGGCTGAGAGGTGCGTCAGCTCAGAGCGGACCGCAATCCGCTGGCTGATCTGGCGCAAGGCAGGGGATTCCAGTTTTTCCACCAGCTCCGGCTGTCCCACCAGGATAATCTGCAGCAACTTTTGTTTTTCAGTCTCCAGATTGGAGAGCAGGCGCAGCTCTTCAAGGGTGTCATCAGGCAGCTGCTGCGCCTCATCCACCACAATCGCCACCCGGCGACCACCTGCAGCATGCTCCAGCAGAAAATCCCGGAACTCCTTGATCATGTCGTTCTTGTTGCCGGAAAGGGGGAAGATCACCCCCAGGTCATCCAGCACCGCCTGCAGAAACTCCTCCGGCGAGAGGCGCGGGGTCATCACCAGGGCGATCTCGGCCTGCCCCTGCCAGGTGTTGATAAAGATCCGCAGCAGGGTAGTCTTGCCGGTGCCGGGCTCGCCGGTCAGCAGGTAGAACCCTTCGCGATTGTTCATGATGTAGTCCAGCGACAGCAGCGCATTGGCATGCTCGCTGAACGGATAGTAAAAGCTGGGGTCCGGGGTCAGGCCGAAGGGGTCTTCACGCAGGTTGTAAAAATCGAGGTATGAACTGCCCATGGTTTACCCTTTGCCCACACTTGATACCAGGTCGTAGACCGGCAGCAGCAGGCCCATAATAATAACAGCGAACAGGATACCGATGACCGCAATGACCACCGGCTCTATGATCTTGCCCAGTTTTTCCGAGATGTCATCCAGCTTTTTCAGGTAGTGGGTTGAGAGAAAGCTGAACTGGTTGTCCAGGGAGCCGCTGGTCTCACCGATTGCCACCAGCCTGACCACCAGCAGCGGGAAGACCGGATGTTTCTTCAGGGCATCGGCTATGGTGCTGCCGTAGGTGATCTCGTCACGCACATCGTTAATGGCCTGCTTGAACACCAGATTATGCATCACCTCGCCGATGATGCCCAGGGTGCGGTCAACGGTCAGGCCGGCCACGATCAGGATCCGCATCTGTTCGGCAAACAGCGCCAGCAGGCGATTATACTCAATCAGGCTGTAGATCGGCAGCTTCAGTTTGGCCTGATCAATCCGGTAAGCGATACGGGGATGTTTCTTGAGCAGCCTGAACAGCAGCCAGACGGCCAGTACCATGAACGGCAGCAGGTACCAGTAGCGCTGGGTGGCCTCGCTGGCGGCCATCAGGATACGGGTTAAGAGCGGCAGCTTGACCCCCATGCCGGTAATGGTGCCGATGATCTTGGGCAGCACAAAGACCATCCAGAAGACCAGGGCGCCGCCGGTGGCAAAGATGGCAAAGGAGGGGTAGATCAGGGCCCGCTTGATGGCTGAGGCCAGATCTTCCATCCGCTGCAGATGTTCAGCCACATCAGACAGGCTCTTTTCAAAACGGCCGGTCTCCTCACCCACCCGCACCAGCCTGATAAAGATATCAGGAAAGATATCGCGGTGCACTTCAATGGCGTCAGAAAAAGTGGAGCCCTGCTCGATCTTCTGTTTAATGGCAGCCAGGGTCTCCTGCAGGGTGGCGTTGGGGTTGGCATCCACCAGATCCCCCAGGGCCATAGTGATCGGGATACCGGCCCCCACCATCACTGACAGGTTACCGGCCAGCTCGATTACCTCAAGCCGCTTGACCCGCTGCCGGAACAGTTTTTTTCTGATACCGGCCCAGATCCCGCTGCTTGAGGAAAGACTGAGCAGGTAGTAGCCTCGGGAGGTCAGGTCATCGGTAGCGATTTCAGGCGATTCCGCATCGATGTAGCCGCGCACCTGCTTGCCGGCGGCATCAACGGCGCGGTAGCTGAAACTGGTCATCCTGCCACCCGCAGCACTTCTTCAATCGTGGTCAGTCCTTCGGCAGCCTTGTAGACACCGTCGGTCATCAGCGACAGCATCCCCACCGTGCGAGCCGCCTCCAGAATGGCGCCGCTGGAGGCTCGATCAAACACCAGCTGCCGGACAGCATCGTTTAAGACCAGTATCTCACAGATTGCAACCCGCCCCTGATAGCCGGTACCGTTGCAGGTAGAGCAACCCACACCCCGCTTGCCGTGGACCTGATGCAGGCCGTGCTCTTGAAACAGCTCTCGCTCCTCGTCATTCAGCAGGTATTCTTCAGTGCAGACGCGGCAGTTACGGCGCACCAGGCGCTGGGCTATCACGGCAGCCAAGGCCGATGAGAGCAGGAAGGTGTCCAGTTTCAGGTCCAGCAGACGAGGGATGGCGGTGACGGCATCGTTGGTATGGATGGTGGAGAGTACCAGGTGACCGGTGATGGCTGCCCGCACCGCAATCTGAGCCGTGGCCTCGTCCCGGATCTCACCCAGCAGCATCACATCCGGATCCTGGCGCATAAAGTTACGGGCAGCCAGGGCAAAATCAAAACCGGCCTTTTCATTGACCTGGGTCTGTTTGACAAAGCTTAAGCGGTATTCCACCGGGTCTTCAACGGTCAGGATGTTCCGCTCCAGACGGTTCAGCTCCCGCAGGGCAGCGTAGAGGGTGGTGGTCTTGCCGCTGCCGGTGGGGCCGGCAATCAGGATGATGCCGTAGGACTTCTGGAACAGCTGACGGATTTGACGGATTGCCGCTTCAGTCATCCCCAATGATTCAAGCCGCAGCAGCGGACCGGTACCGGCCAGCAGGCGCAGCACCAGGTTCTCGCCAAAGATGGTCGGCACCGTGGAGACCCGCACATCAAACCGCTTAGAGAGAAATTCATAGGTAAAGGAGCCATCCTGGGGCAGGCGCTGTTCGGCGATATCCAGTTGGGAAAGCACCTTGATCCGCGACACCAGACCGGAGTGGGCCTGCCGCTGGACGCAGTGTCCATGCTGCAGCACGCCGTCGATCCGGTAAAAGACGTTGGTAACGTCATCGCCGGGGCTGATATGGATATCAGTGGCATGCTTGCGGATACCGTCCATCATGATCAGATCAACCAGTTCGGCAATGATGGTGCCGGGGACCGTACCGGTCACCTGGCGCAGGCCGGCGATGATCTGCTCCATCCGCTTCTGGATCGGATGCGAGAAGAAAAAATATGATTTTTCCAGTGTTTCCTGAAAGTTGTCGTTATCAACCAGAAAGACGCGCGGTTGCTTGCCGGTCAGCTTGGTAACCAGGTCCACTGCCACGATGTTGCTGGGATTGGTGATGCCGATGGCCAGACGCTCATCCTCCACCAAGGCCAAGGGGATCAGTCCGGCCTTTTCAGCTGTCTCCTTGGGGATCAGCCGCAGCGCCTCCTCATGGGGCTGCACCTCAGAAAGATCGATAAAATCAATGTGCGACTGCAGGGCAATGGTGCGGGCAAACTCGGTGGCAGTGACAAAGCCCAGCTTGATCAGCAGGTCACCCAGAATGGCGCCGGTTACCTTCTGGTGCTCCAGGGCAATCTGCAGCTGACGCTCCGTGATCAGTTTGTTGCTGATCAGCAGTTCACCTATCCTGATCGGTGCAGCCATGGCCTGGTCTCCTAGCGGTTTCCGTTGATCAGGTATGGCTGCAGCACCACCACCAACTCGGTCCGCTTGTCTGAGTAGTTCTTGCGGGAAAAGAGGGTGCCCAGCCAGGGAATATCCCCCAGAAACGGTATCTTCTCATCCTTCATGCTGTTTTTGTTTGAGATCAGGCCGCCGATCACGATCATCTCACCGTCACGCACCTTGATGGTGGTGGAGAGCTCCCGCAGGTCCACGGTGGGGACCTTGATCTTGGTGACGTTGTCGCCACTGCCGACCGGAACTTCAGGCAGTTCCACCAGATCTGAGATGATCGGGGTGACTGTCATGCTGATCTCGCCCTTGCTGTTGATATGGGGGGCCAGGCCGATCATCAGGCCGGACAGGACATTGGCTGTATCAACGGTATAGGTGGTGACCGGGGTGGTGCCGGTGGTGGTGGTGCTGGTGACCTTGGCGATGTAGTTGGTGTTGCGCCCCACCGAGAGGATGGCGGTCTGGCCGTTCATGACGTTGATCCTTGGATTTGAAAGGGTCTTGACCTCCCCCTGGGTCTCAAGGGCGGTCAACAGCCCGCTGATGGTGCCTTTGGAACCGCTGGTAACGGCCCCGATCCTGAAGTTGGGGGCAGCGCTGTTGAGCGTGCCGCTTAAGGTAGCTGAACCGATCTGGCCAAAGCCACCGCCCAGCTGGCCGAAGTTGTTGATGTTTGAAAGGAACGACCAGTCAATGCCGAACGTGAGACTGTCATCCAGTTGTACTTCGATGATGCGTGCCTCCACCAGCACCTGCCGGTTAAGGGCGGTCTTGATGGTCTCAATGAACTGTTCTACGGCCAGCAGATTCTTGCGGGTGGCGGTTACCACGATGGTGCCGGTCAAGCGGTTGACAACCACGCTCTGGTGAGGCTGATACCCGGCAGCGGCGTGCGCTGTCTGCTGGGAAGGAGGAGCCGGAGTTGCAGACGGCTGCGCTCCACCCTCCTGTTTCTGCAGCAGCACCAGCAACGATTTTTCCAGCGATTCCCAGAAGTCAAAGGCCTTGGTGTCGGACTTCATGCTCTGGTTAATGGTACCCTTGATGTTGGACGAGCCGCCGCTGCTGCCACCGGTACTGCTTGATGATGAGCCGCTGGCGGAGCCGGAACCGGAGGCGGTCAGCCCGGCTGCACTGCCCAGGATGTCGCCGCCGACATCGATGGAGAAGCTCTGCACCAGGGCCGGGTGGCCCAGCTCAAAGACCTTGGTGCCGGTGGCCTCCACACTCAGGATGTTATCCCGAATGGTGTAGAAGTAATCAGCCGAGTTGAGGATGGTACTCAGGGCGTCATCTGCGGTTACCCGTTTGAGGGTGATGGTGATGGTGCGGTACTGCTGCACGCCGTCGTTGATAACCAGATTCAGGCCGGCTGCATCGGCGATCACATGCAGGATATCCCCCAGGGCGCTGTTACGGGCTTGGATGTTGACCAGACGGGTCTTGGCCGGCGAGATGTCGTCACTGACCGGCTGATCATCCGGTATGGTCAGCGGCGGCGGTGGCGAGGTCTTTTTCAGCTCCTCGAAATTTTCTCTGACAAAGCGGTCCTGGCTACGGGTGGGGGCAGTCAGAGGCTGCTCTGCCGCCTGACGCGGGGCGACCGGCGGTTTATTGGCACAGGCGGTGGCGACAAGACAAAGGGCAAGCAGTGCTGTCTGCAGGAAACGTCTGCTGGTGATCAATCCAGTGTGAGCCATAGCGGCCCCTTTCTGTTGCGGAGGAGTACCCGATTTCGTTCTATCCGTTCTACGGTCCAGCCCTGCACCTCGCTGCCGGTTTTCACCATGCTGCCGCCAATAATGGCCATACTGGAACCGCCATCCTGCAGGATGAAAGAGAGTGCAGGGGGAGGCGCAGGGGGTGGCGGCAGCAAGGTTACCGGAGCTGCCGGAGCTGCCGGAGCTGTCGACTGCTGCGAAAGGCTGACGACCGGTGCAGCTGAGCCAGCTGTCAATGGCGGTGTCAGTCTGACCTCCTGCCAGGTGCTGCGGCTGACGGAGAAGTCGACAGGAGTGTAATCCACCACAAAACGTTCTGCCTCAGTCAGTGCCGGTTTCCAGACAACTTTGGCGTAGAGTCCCAGGGGCACTCCCAGGGCCAGCAGACAGCCCGCCAGGACCAAGATCAGGTCGCGACGCAGGGGGCTGTTCATGGCTGTCCCTCCGGGAGTACCGGCAGCAGCACGGTCCCCTCCACTGTAAAGTCACTGCCGGGCACGGCGTTGAAAGCGGCACTGCGGAAGACCACCAGCGGCAGTGTTTCCGACTGTAGTCTGCCCATGGCATTGATGAGATCGTTATAGGCTGCAAACGGCAGTTTAAGGGTAATGGTGACGCTGCTGAGGCCGTCTTTGGTTTCAACCGGAGTCACCTGCAGATCAAGCGGCCTCAAGGCCGCTCTCACCTGGTCCACCCTGCGGTAAAGCCTCAGCTCGGCAGAAGAACGCTCCCCTTCTGCGCTGAGCAGGGCATTAAAGGCTGCTGTCTGACGGGCAAGGTCGCCGGTGTTCGCCTGCATGGCCTGCAGATTGGCCTTGATGGTGGTGTGGTAGCCCAGCAGCTGCTGCAGCGACTGCAGCTTGCGGACCGTAACGGCAAGGACGCAGCCGACTGCCAGCACCAATGCCAGCACCACAGCAAAGCGACGACCCAAGGCTACTGAGCGCTGTTGCATCAGCGGTATCATGGCTTGTACACCGCCTCCAGGGTAAACTGGCGGCCTTTAGGCTCCAGCTGTGCCCTGGTGGTCTGCAGTCCGGCAACCGTGGTCAGGGCGGCACGGTAGGCCTCAAAGCGCTCCTGGGTTTGGGCATACCCTTCGGCTTGTACCGTGCCGGCAAACTGCAGCTGCATGGCCTCGTTTTCCCGCTTGAGCGTCAGTGAAGTCAAGCTGATACCAGCCGGAACAACCTGGTTGAGCGCTGCCAGGGTACGCGGGATGTCCGGTGCGGCAAGCTGGCTGTTCCAGGAGGCGGCCAACGGCTGCAGGCGATCCCGTTCTGCCAGTGCCTGACGATAGGAGCGGACCGTTTCCGTCAGGCTGCTTTCCTGGCTGCGCAGCCGATCAATGGCCGTACTAACGGCAGAGATGGCATAGAGCTGGGTCATGGTCAGCACCAGCAGACAGAGCGCCAGTATGCCGAACAGGATGCTGCCGGTGCGAAAGAGGCGCTGCTTCAGCCGCTCACTGCAGTAGTCGACCGGCAGCAGATCATTCCGGGCCTTGAAACGGTACAGGGCCAGGGCCAGCGGCACCATGGCAGTCTGGACGGTTTCGGGCTGGATGGTGTCAAACAGGGACGGGGTTGCAAACTGCTCCAGACGGGGGGGCGGCTGGTCGGGATCGTCCTCGTGCAGCCTGTTCAGCACCAGCACACGGGTAGCCCTGACCCTGAGCGACTGAAAACAGTAATCCAGGGTCATGGTGATGTTCTGACGGTCAAGCGGATCCCAACCGTAGCCGTTTGAGCCGATGGTGCGTGAGAACTTGACTGCCCCGTCGTCCAGGAGAAAGAGGGTCTTGGAGTGGCCGTCGTCATGGGCGCACAGCACCGGTTCAGACCGGTCATCCAGCTGTTCGTCAACCAGCGCGGCCAGGATGTGCGGTGTTGCCACCATCTGATGAACCGTGCGGTTATAGCGGATGAACGGCTCAAGGATCGGCAGCAGCGTCTCATGGGTGATCAGACAGCAGGCGACCTTTCGCAGCACCCTGCCGTCGGACGGCAGATCGCCCAACACCAGATAGGAGCAGGAAAACTGCCCCAGCTCAGGGTGCAGACGGGCTGCCTCGCTGCGCACCAGAGTCGCTTCCAGTTTTTTATCAACCGGGGGGATCTGAATGGTTTCAAAGATGGCATCGGCCGGGTTGACCGCCACCAGATAGTTGTCGGCGGTATCATGGGCAAGGAAGGCTTCAAACTCTTCAGTCTGCAGGGTCAGGACGCGCTCAACCGTCAGGCCGTTACGCCCGAACAGTACGGTGGCTACCTGAACGCCATCCGCTTCAAAGCTGATCGCTGTGATTCGTTGCCCCATTCGTTCTCCGTGGGTCTGCCGACACCTGCATGAATTAACGCATCTGGATACCGCAAACCGGCTGAAATGTCCAGAATAAAGCGGTTTTTTACACACGAAAGCCGGGCAAGGGAAGCTCCCTCGCCCGGCTTTCGTGTACCGGTTTTTAATCGGCAGGCAGGGGTCAAGGGACGTGCGTATTCCCCTT
This sequence comes from uncultured Geobacter sp., assembly GCA_964648885.1. Lineage (GTDB taxonomy): Bacteria > Desulfobacterota > Desulfuromonadia > Geobacterales > Pseudopelobacteraceae > Trichlorobacter. The sequence goes on from CAZYMK010000035.1 coordinate 10,461, forward strand.
GCCCCCCGCCCCTTGAACCTGCTCTTAGTAGTCCATACCGCCCATGCCGCCCATACCGCCCGGCATAGCAGGCATACCGGAGTCCTTTTTGGGCTTCTCGGCAATCATGCACTCGGTGGTCAGCATCAGGCCGGCCACGGAGGAGGCATTCTGCAGTGCGCAGCGGGAGACCTTGGTGGGGTCGATGATACCGGCTTCCAGCATATCAACGTAGGTGTCGTCGGCAGCATTGTAACCGAAGGCATCCTTGCCGTTCTTGACCTTATCCACCACGATGGAAGCATCGATGCCGGCATTTTCAGCAATCTGACGGATCGGGCCTTCCAGGGCGCTTCTGATGATGGTGACGCCGAACTGCTGCTCGGCATCCAGCTTGAGGCCTTCCAGTACGCTCAGGGCGCGGATGTAGGCCACACCACCGCCAGGGACGATCCCTTCGTCAACCGCTGCGCGGGTGGCGTGCAGGGCGTCTTCCACACGGGCCTTCTTCTCTTTCATCTCGGTTTCGGTGGCAGCACCTACCTTGATCACGGCTACGCCGCCCACCAGTTTGGCCAAACGCTCCTGCAGCTTTTCGCGATCGTAGTCGGAGGTCGTGTCTTCAACCTGGGCACGGATCTGCTTGACGCGGCCCTGGATGTCGGCATCAGCGCCATCGCCGTCGATGATGGTGGTATTGTCCTTGTCAACCACGATACGCTTGGCGCGGCCCAGCATATCCATGGTGGTGTTCTCCAGTTTGAAGCCCATCTCTTCGGAGATGACCTTGCCGCCGGTCAGCACAGCAATATCTTCCAACATGGCCTTGCGGCGGTCGCCGAAGCCGGGGGCCTTGACCGCGCAGACGTTCAGCACGCCGCGCAGCTTGTTGACCACCAGAGTGGCCAGGGCCTCACCCTCGATGTCCTCAGCAATGATCAGCAGCGGACGACCTGACTTGGCGGTCTGCTCCAGTACCGGCAGCATATCCTTCATGTTGGAAATCTTCTTGTCGTAGATCAGGATGATGGCGTTCTCAAGGGTCGCTTCCATCCGCTCAGGATCGGACACGAAATAGGGAGAGAGGTAGCCGCGGTCAAACTGCATCCCTTCCACGGTCTCCAGGCTGGTTTCCATGGCCTTGGCTTCCTCAACGGTGATGACGCCTTCCTTGCCAACCTTCTCCATGGCCTCGGCAATGATGTCACCGATGGTCTTGTCGTTGTTGGCAGAGATGGTGCCGACCTGGGCGATCTCCTTATGGTCCTTGATCGGCTTGGAGATCTTTTGCAGTTCAGCTACGATCGCTTCAACCGACTTGTCGATGCCGCGCTTCAGCTCCATCGGGTTGTGGCCGGCAGCAACCAGCTTGGCGCCCTGACGGTAGATGGCCTGGGCCAGCACGGTGGCAGTGGTGGTGCCGTCACCGGCAACATCGGAGGTCTTGGAAGCGACTTCCTTGACCAGCTGAGCGCCCATATTCTCGAACTTGTTCTCCAGCTCGATCTCTTTGGCAACAGTCACGCCGTCCTTGGTAATCAGCGGGGAACCAAAGGACTTCTCGATGATCACGTTACGGCCTTTAGGGCCCAGGGTTACCTTGACGGCGTCGGCCAGTGCGTTAACACCTTTGAGGATGGCGTTGCGACCATCTTCGTTAAAGCGGATTTCTTTTGCTGACATGTACTATTCCTCCAGAGTAAAAGTTTTGGATTGTTTATTCACAATATGTAACATCTACGAGAGCGAGGATTTATTCGTCTTGGGCTTGACATGCAAGCAACTGCGCGGAGGCGTACTTTGTAGTACGCCGCACAAGCGGTTGTGCAGCATGACGAGGTCAGGACGGAAAAAGACCGCTCTAGTTCTCGATCACAGCCAGGACGTCGTCCTCACGCATCATCAGGTACTCTTCGCCGTCAACCTTCACCTCGGTGCCGGCATACTTGCCGAACAGGATTGAGTCGCCTACCTTGACATCCAAGGGGGAGCACTTGCCTTCGTCGTTCTTCTTGCCGTTGCCCACAGCAATTACTTCACCCTTCTGTGGTTTCTCCTTGGCAGTGTCGGGAATGTACAGGCCACCGGCAGTCTTCTCCTCGCCTTCCAGGCGCTTGACAATGATACGGTCGTGCAGCGGTCTCAGCTTCATACGGTACTTCTCCTTTCCTATCTGGTGTGTGGTGCTGTTCTGGTTTGTTTGCTAGCACTCGATAGCGAAGAGTGCTAACAGACGAGAATATAGCGGCGAGCTGCTTAAAAATCAAGGGGTGAGATAAAAATTTTGTTATAGTGCAGCGTCAAGGAGTCGTTATGGAACAACTTTCACTGTTAGATAGCGCAGTTGAACCTGATCAGGCTGACCAGACCGCCCTGCGTGCAGAGCAACTGCGGCAGCTGATCCGGCATCACAACCGTTGCTACTATGAACTGGATACCCCGGAGATCAGCGATACGGAGTACGACGCCCTGCTGCGTGAACTGCAGAACCTTGAGGCAGAGCGGCCTGGTCTGCAGACGGCAGACTCCCCCACACTGCGGGTGGGGGGCAGACCGCTGGAGCGCTTCAGCCAGGTACGGCACCGCCTGCCAATGCTCTCGCTGGAAAATGCACTGAACGAGACCGAAATCCGTGCCTTTGAACAACGGATCCGCAACCAGCTGGCCCTGCCTGATGATCAGGCGATCAACTACCAGTGCGAACCGAAAATGGATGGTCTGGCCATTGAGCTGGTCTACCGCAACGGTCTGCTGGAACAGGCCTCAACCCGTGGTGACGGTGAAGTAGGGGAGGAAGTGACCGCCAACGTGCGTACCATTCGTGCGGTTCCCCTACGACTTTCCGGCAAAGGCTGGCCGGAACTGCTGGAGGTGCGGGGGGAGGTCTACCTGCCGTTGGCCCCCTTTCAACGCCTGAATGCAGAACGGGAGGAAAACGGTGAGCCCCACTTTGCCAATCCGCGCAACGCTGCAGCCGGCTCGATCCGTCAGCTGGACCCGAAGGTGGCAGCCCGGCGGCCGCTGACCATGGTCTGCTACGGAGTAGGGTCAAGGGTCAAGGGCCAAGGGTCAGACAACGGAAAACATGAACCAGGAACCCAGACGGAACTGATGGCACAGCTGGCGACGTGGGGTCTGCCGGTCAGTGATCAGGCCCGACAGGTAACCGGGATTGAGGCGGCCATTGACTGCTTCCGTGAGCTGCAGCAGCGCCGTGACAGCCTGCCGTACGAGATTGACGGCATGGTGATCAAGGTGGATGAACTACAGCTGCAGCAGGAGCTGGGAGAAAAGAGCCGTTCTCCCCGCTGGGCCGTGGCCTGCAAATTTCCGCCCCGCCAGGCAAACACCCGGATCAACGACATCCTGCTTTCAGTGGGGCGTACCGGCGTAATCACGCCGGTGGCACTGCTGCAACCGGTAGAACTGTCCGGAGTAACTGTTTCAAAAGCAACCTTGCACAACTGGGACGAAATCCGGCGCAAGGATATCAGAATCGGCGATCAGGTAGTGGTGGAACGAGCCGGAGATGTGATTCCCGCTGTGGTTAAGGTGCTGACAGAACAGCGCAACGGCCCTGAGCAGGAGCTGCCGGAGCCGACGATCTGCCCGGTCTGCGGTTCACCTGCCGGTCGGAGCGAGGGAGAGGTGGCAGTGCGCTGCAGCGGCGGCCTGATCTGTCCGCCGCAACTGGCTGAGGGAATTATTCACTTTGCTTCCCGTGATGCCATGGATATTGAGGGGCTGGGCAGCAAGTATATAGAACAGTTGATCAGCCTGGGACTGATCAGGAATCTTGCGGATCTGTACCATCTGACCAAAGACGATTTCATGCAGTTTGAGCGGATGGGGGACAAGCTGGCTGAAAACCTGCTCAACGCTCTCAATGCCAGTAAAAAGCAGGAACTTGCACGGTTTGTGTTTGCCCTCGGTATCCGCCATGTGGGGGAACGGACCGCCAAGCTGCTGGCAGAGCGCTTTGGCAGTATTGAAAACCTGCAGCAAGCCACCCTGGAAGAGCTGATCGCTCTTCGTGATGTGGGGCCGACAGTGGCAACGAGTATCCGTGCCTTTTTCGATAATCCTGCCAATCGCCGGGTACTTGCACGTCTGCAGGCTGCCGGTGTCGGCCCCACCACTACCGCCAGACAGATTGGAGGCAGGCTGACCGGCAGTACCTTTGTCTTTACCGGCACCCTGACCCGTTTCAGCCGTGATGAGGCCAGGCGGCTGGTGGAAGAGCACGGGGCTACCGTCACCGGATCAGTATCCAAAAAGACCTCCTACCTGGTGGCCGGCAGCGAGGCCGGCAGCAAGCTGGAAAAAGCCCGCTCGCTGGGGGTGCAGGTACTGTCTGAAGATGAACTGCTTGCCATGCTTGCAAACAGTGGTATGGTTGCCCCATGAGTGATTTTTACCAGGGATACATAGCGTTGGCACATCGCTATGAAGCACTGTTGCCGCTGCTGGTCCTGCTTATCGGCGCAGCCCTGAGCGGTGCCCTGATCTGGAACTTTCGCGCCCGCTGTAGCCTGGGCCTCCGGGAAGAACATTTCCGCAACCTAGCCGAGGCCTCTTTTGAGGCAATCGTGCTGTCACGCGACGGCATTATTTTTGACTGTAACGAGCGGGCCGAGCAGCTGAGCGGTTACACGCGGCAGGAGTTGCTGGGGCTGCCGCTGCTCGATCTGTTTACTTCCGGTCATCACGCCACCATCCAAAAAAATATCGCCACCGGGTATGACCGCCCCTATGAAGTTGAGGGGCTGCTGAAAGCCGGCAGCCGTATCCTGCTGGAGGTGCGGGGCAAGACCTTTCGCTCTGCCGGTCACCTGATGCGGGCCTCAAGCATGCGGGATATTACGGCACGACGTCAGGAAGAGGCGCAGCTGCGCAAGCTGTCGGCTGCCGTGGAGCACAGCCCGGCTTCAATTATGATCACTGATCGGGAAGGCAGGACCGAATACGTCAATGCCGCCTTCTGCCGCATGACCGGCTACAGCCGTGACGAGGTTATGGGACAGAACCCGCGCATGCTTAAGGCCGGAGATTCGCCGGAAGAGTTTTACCGGGAGCTGTGGGAAACCCTGTTGAGTGGGGAAGAATGGCGCGGCGAATTTCATAACAAACGCAAGGACGGCACGTTGTTTTGGGAGCTGGCCTCCATCTCGCCGATCACCAACGAGCAGGGGGACATTACGCACTTTGTGGCGGTCAAGGATGACATCACCGAACGCCAGGAGCTGCGGGATCAGCTGGAGCAGATGGCCCAGTTCGACATGCTGACCGGATTGCCCAACCGCCGCATGTTCCTTGACCGTCTGTCACAGGCGGTGGCAGTGGCGCTGCGCAGCGGCCAGCGTTTTGCCCTGCTGTTTGTCGATCTGGACGGGTTCAAGCGGATCAACGATACCTATGGCCACGAAGCCGGCGACCGGGTTTTGAAGACCGTCGCTGCACGCCTTTCAGCATCGATTCGTATTTCTGATACTGCTGGCAGGATCGGCGGTGATGAATTTACGGTTATTCTGGGTACCTTGACCCACCATGATGATGCGGGACAGGTTGCAGGAAAGATCTTGAAGGCGCTGCGTCGCCCGGTGACGCTGCCTGACGGCCGACGGGACAGTATTGCAGCCAGCATCGGCATCAGTGTGTTTCCGGACGATGCCCGGGACGGAGACGGGCTGCTGGCTACGGCCGACGATGCCATGTACGCAGTCAAACACAGCGGAAAAAACAACTACCGCTTCTATCGGCATGAACCGGCCACAGAACGGCAGGAAGTGGTGCCCTCCCCTGTTTCATAACGTGCAAAGTCAGGCAGTCTGCTCCGGAAGGACAGTCAGTTCATCAACATCCATCGGTGGCGGCGCATCAAAGCGCTCCATCGCCTCAGACGGCAGCATGCCGGTTTCAACCTTGATATAGGTCTGCAGTTCCTTCAATCCTAACAGGATCGTCTCTTCGTTTTTCGGAAATTCATGGGGGCTGACCTCCAGGGTCACACAGCCCTGGTAGTCAGTGTTTTTAAGGTGGTTGAGAAAACGGGTCAGCGGCAGGCGACCGTGGCCGGGGATCAGGTGTTCGCGGCCGAAACCATAGTCTGAAAAGTGGATGTTTCTGATCCGGCCTGACCCGTAGAAGAGGTAAAAGTCATTGATGAAGTTTGCCTTGCCCGATCCCATATGGGTGGTGTCAAAGGTCAGGTACAGGTTGTGTTCATGAATAAAGTTGATCATGTCATGGGTGGAGGAAAGGATGTTGGGGTTGATCTTGTGGCGTCCGACCCAGGGCATGTTTTCAATGGTGACCAGTACCTGCCCGTCCAACCCCACCTCTTTCTGAAAATCCCGTATCCGGTACAGCCAGCGCCAGAAGCCGACCTCAAGCCCCAGCCACGAGGGGGGATGAAAATTGACCAGCGGGATGCCGGTGTCAGCGGCAAGCTCAATACTTTGAAACAGTGAATGGATCGGTCCGCCCCAGCCTTCCAGTGGCATGAACGGCGCATGAATGGAGTTAATCGGTGCAATGGTTTGCAGGGAGCGTACCAGCTTGACCGGGTTCACCCACTGAAAGTCCTGGTTGATG
>CAZYMK010000036.1:0-1526 GCA_964648885.1 uncultured Geobacter sp.
CCGGTGATTGCCGGGGTGGTGTCGTTGGTGGTCTGGGCAACCACGGTCGGTGCTGCCGGTGCGGTGGTGTCGATGATGATGCCGTAGGCTGCACTAACTGCTCCGGCGGCGGCAGTGCTGGTGTTCTCAACTTTGGCAGTGTAGCTGTAGGTGTTGTCGTTTAATAGGCTGCTGTCGGCATAGGTCCAGTTGGTGTCGGTAACATTTGCAGTGCCGATTTTGACGTCGTCTCGGTAAATTGCAACGACTTCGTTGGCTCCCAGCACAGCGCTGATCGTGCCTGAAAGTTCAGGCGCTGTATCGTTAGTGCTTCCTCCGTTGGCAACTGTACCGGTGAGTGGGGCAACATCATCTGTTACCGTTGAGATTATGACGGTCTGTGTTGGTGCACCAATGTCCGCAGTAGTAAAATTAATCGTGCTGTTGTCGGCTATACCGGCATAAAAATTGTTGGAGGTATCCTTGACTGCCGTATTGGCTACCTGGACGTAGTAGCTGGTGCTGTTCAATAGGTCAGCATGCGGGTTTAAGGTGACGCCGGTGGTGCCGTTGAAGGTGACGGTGCCGCCGGCACTGCCGACTCCGGTTTCGACGTTGAAGCTCTCGATCAAGGTTCCATCGGCTTTGTAGAGGCTGATCAAGCCGCTACCTGCTACGATATTTTCGTTAAAGGTGAGGACAATATTACTGCCGACAGCCACGTTAGTTGCATCGTCAGCAGGGCTACTGGAGGCAAGCAGTGGCGCCCCTTCATCCAGATCATTGACGGTGACGGTGACTTCCCGCTCGGTCTGGTTGCCGGTTGCATCGGTGGCGATCACGGTAAAGCTGTAGCTTGCCTTTGTCTCAAAATCCAGGTTTCCGGCAGCCAGGGTCACCACACCGGTGGCAGGGTCGATGGACAGGGCAGCCACGTCACCGGTTGCCGGTTTCAAGGAGTAGGTGACAACCTTGTCGGTGAAGTCGGTGTTGTCGGCGGCAGCTGCGGTGTAGAGGGTTGCCTGGTTCTCATTGGCAGTGCCGGTGGTGGCAGAACTGAATGCCGGGGCTACTTCGTCAACGTTGGTGACGGTGACGGTGACGGTCTGGGTGGTGGCGTTGCTGCTGCCATCGGTGGCAATGACGTTGACCACGTAGGTGTTGTTGTTTGCGGTATCACCGGTGTCGGTCGGTGTCTCGTAGTCAGGGGCTGTGTTGAAGCTCAGGTTACCGTCTGCTTCGATACTGAACTTGGCAGCATCGTCGCCGGAAAGGGTCCAGGTGACGGCCTCGTTGGCATTGAAGTCAAAGACTGCGGTGCTGTTCTCGGCAATGGAGATGCTGCTGGTCGCACCGGTGGCACCGGACGGACCGGTGATAACCGGAGCGGTTACATCGCCACTATCATTATCCGTTATGGTTGCTGTTCCGGTTACCCCGTTCTGATTCTTTACCGTACCCGAAATGTAGCCGGTGGCCAGGCCGAAGGTCTCGTCTGCTTCAATAGCGGCATCGTCAGTTGTGACAATGCGCAGCTGTACCGATGT
>CAZYMK010000036.1:1536-16812 GCA_964648885.1 uncultured Geobacter sp.
CAGTTTGTACCGCCATCGGTTGATACTTGAAGGGTGCCGGCTGCGGCGGTGTCTGTTCCGATGGTTGCCGTGCCGCTGGCGAGTGTCGGTGTAAAGGCAATGCCGGTTGTCGATGTTTTATCGATACTAACGGTAAACACCGCTGTTCCGCCCTCAGCTACAGTCGGGCTGGTGATGCTGATGGTGGGGCGGTCATCGTCAAGTGTACCGCTGTCCGGTGTTCCGCTGGTGTTTGTGCCGAGGTAGATAGCTCCTTCACCCTCATCATTGATGGTGGCAAAGCCGATGCTGCTGTAACTGCCGGAGGTGGCCTTGAGTGAAAAGGCCTCATTCCCTTCATGGACCGTGTCCTGATTGACAACAATCCGCACCAGGAGTTTCCCGCTATCGGGAATGGTCGGAGGGCTGCCGGCGTTGTAGGCGGTCCAGCCAGTTCCATTATAATACTCCAGTGTGCTGCCGGTGTCAGTGCCGATGGTTGCTTTGACATCACCGGCTGCAAGCCCTTCAAGGCCGAGTTCGAGCGTAACAGTGGCGCCTCTGTCACCGGTAACCGTAAACAAAGCAAAGGGGGATGCCTCGTTCACAAAGATATCATTGACGGTAACCGCGTCTTCAGCCCCCTTGATAGTGACGGTTAGCACACCGGTATCAGAAAGCCCATCACCGCTGCGGTCGGTTACGGTGTAGTTAAAGCTCTCAGTCAGGGTTTGACCCGCTTGCAGCACATTCACCAGAGGATTGCTGTTATCAACGATGTAAGACCAGGTGCCGTTGGCATTCATGGTCAGCGAACCGTAGGTGCCGGCAAGGGATTGGCCGATCGTGCCGGCGGTGCCAGCACCTTCAACACCTCCGGTGCGAACAGCAGTAACCCGGAACTCTGAACGAGCATCATCAACATCAGTGACATAATCCAGCACATTGCCGCTGGGGTTGTAGCCGGGTATGGCGTTGTTCTCGCCGCCTGCCTCTGTGGCAGTGGTACTGATGTTGGTGACTATTGGCGCATCATTGGCGCCTTGAATGGTTACGGTGAGGGTGGCTGAGTTGCTGGCGGTAGTCGCATTTTTAACAGACTGCATCGAATAGATAAAAGTGTCAGTCAGGCTTTGATTGATGTCACGCAGGGTCTGAATTTCTGCATTGGTGTTATTGACCGTGTAGGTGTAGGCACCTGTACTGCTGATAGTCAGGGTGCCGTACTGCCCAGTGATTATCGTGTTTGTTGCAACGGCAGTGGCGGAACCGGGAGCGGTAGCGCTGTTGCGTGCTGTGAGAACTGTATAGCTTGTGGCTCCAAAAGAGGAGCCATCATTGGTTAAAACATTGCCGGTTGGATTGATTCCGGCTGAGCCATTGTTTGTGCCTCCCGCCTCTCGTGCTGTGGCAGTGTCGGCATTTGCATATGCAAAGCTGGTACCGCTGGTTCCAAGAACCGAGATCGTCAGGGTGGCGGTGTTTTCAAGGCCCGCGGCATCACGCATGGTGTAGCTGAACAGTTCGGTGCCGGTCTGGTTCTCACTCAATGCTGTATTGTTGATGTAAGGTGTGTAGACGTAGCTGCCGTTACTGTTGAGCGTAAGCAGGCCGTAGTTTCCGGAAATTGTTTGTTCTGCATCACTGTATCCGGAAAAGCTCAGTGCCTGGTTTGTGAATGTATAATTCCCGCTCAGCTTCAAGGAGGTCGGCTTGCCGGTAGTGTCATAGGTTACCGAGATTACCTGGGCACCTGTGCTTGTTTCAGTCATACCGGAGGCAATTGTCCCCGTGATGGTGCCACTCAGGGTGACGGCTGTAGTGCTGGTAGAAACAGCAGACGAAATTTGCGCGTCTTTGTAAGCACCGCCGCCATTTACCTTGTTTGAGAAACCAAGAATTGAGGTGCCGCTCAGGGCCACGTTGTTGACTACTGCACTTAAGGTGAAGGTTTTGTTAGTGGTATCGATTGCGCTGATTGTAATCTGATTGTTTGATGCGTCTCTCAGGGCTATTCCAGCACCGGATGTTCCTACAACACCATCTCCATCAAGGAATACGTAATAGCCAGCAGACACATTACTAGGCAATGTGGTGAATGACAATGTTGTTGCTGATCCTGCGGCGCCGGAGGTGGTACCGGTTGCCGAACCGGAGGTTCTGGTTCCGACGATGGTTTTGGTCTCATCGTAACGGTCTTTGTCGGTGTCATTACTTAACACATTGCCTTCAGCAACCTTGCCTACCAAGTCGGTTCCGCTGATGTACTCATTGCCATCGGTTCTTACCGATTCCTTTGCAACATTGAAATCGTTAACGGCCACCGGCGCATCATTCGCCCCCTGAATCGTTACAGTCAGTGTGGCCGTGGATTTCAGACCGGTGTTGTCGGTGACGGTGTAGGTAAAACTATCGCTAAGTGTGTTGGCAGCCGTACGAAGTGCCTGTACTGCATCAAGGGCGTTGTTGACGGCATACTGGTAGGAACCGTCAGCTCCGATGGTTAATGTACCGTACTGGCCATTCACGACAGTACCGTCTGATGATGTGGTGCCGGAGGTTACATTCTGGCCAGCCGTGGTTGTGCCTGTCTGGGTGACAGATTTCGGATTGGCATCGCCTACATCGTTAGTTAAGACATTGCCTAATATGACGGGGCCGTCTTCCACAGCCGTTGCGGTATCCACCACAGCGGTCAGCTTTACTTCCGGCAGAATCAAGGCATTCAAGGAAGAATCAACCCGATCCGATGACGAGCCAACGTTCTTGATGGTGCCGGTTTCAATGGAGAGTCCGTCAAAATATGCCTGATCCACCACCAGGATGAATCCGCGGTTATCGGTTACATCACGGTCGCCGTCGCTATTGCCGTCAGCCTGGGCCCATTCAAGACCTGTTTTTCCATCACGATTTACAAAATCTACATCAGTCCAGAAATAAAATCCCCTAACAACTCCGTTAGCCTTGATCGGGCGGCTGATCCAGCCGTAATAATCTGCTCCTCCGATATGTAGACCAACAGCATAGACATCGTTGCCGCTGAAGTAACGGCTGTCTACATTCTGGTCATCAATGGTGACGCTGGTAAACGTGGCAGCAGAGTCAAAATCATGGGTGTTGGATTCTTTGCCTGCCGGCGTACGGTCTTTCAGAACCTCGTAGGCGGCAACAAACTGATACGTTGCCAGCTCAACCTCAACCTGTCTGCCGTCAATCACCAGGGTGTCGTGGTCATACCCCAGCGCTGATGCGCTGCCCAGTTCCGGCAGTACCTGCAGGGCAAACTGTCGGCCCTCATCACCCGTGGTATCGGTGCCAGGATTGAGCTGGTGATCAATGCTGTGTCCCAGTTCTTCAACCAGTACCCTGGTTACTTCCGGGGCATCGGCAACGTTTGTGGCCCAATCGCGATTGATAAAGATCACCGGCGAGCCTTCAGGGCCGTTTGTGGCAAAGGCGCCGAGCGCCCCTTTCATAGTGGTATCATCAAGCAGCTCAACCTTGATGGTGAGCGACCCGGACTGGATATCGCCGATCAGTTTTTCTGCAGCTGCCAGCCATTGCTCAGAAGGGGTCTGCTGTTGTCCATTGAAAAAGGCGAACAGATCAGCAGCGGTTTTACCTTCCAGAAAGGAACGGACCGATTCTTGGGCAGTAGTGGATGCGGCAACAATCCCGGAAGGCACTGACGTATCGGTCTGCAGGCCATCAGGCAATCCAAAGAGCGGCTGATTCGCAGCTGACGGCACAAGGTCTGGTGAAAACAGGTCATGATAGGCCGGTTTGTCTGTTCCAGTGTCGTAGGCCGTATCCGGGGAATCAGCAACCTGGGTTGTATCCACAACCAGATCCGCCGAAGCAACCGCAGCTGCGTCAAACATGATCCGTGGTTCAAGCTGCATGATCAGTTGCTGTGGTCTTTTTGCAGTAGTTTTCTTCTGTTTTCTGGTGGTGGACATGTTGTTGAAAAACATAGGTTTCCTCCGTTACTCCGGTGGACTCGTGTAGACAAACAGGATAATTCTAGTATTTTGCTAAGGTAGCAAAAAAACAGAACATCAGGGAGCCCACCAATTGTTACCAAATGTAACGAAATGTAACGGCTGGGAGTGCTGTTTATGGGGTGGGGAGGGAGGTGATGGAGAGCGGTTCGGCAAAGCAAAAGCCGGAGCCGTAGACGGTTTTGATCGGTTGTGCTGTTTCGGCGCAGGTGCGGTTTATTTTGGTGCGTAGACGCCGCACCATGGCATCCAGAGCCCTGCCGGTGTATTCGTCACTGTTTTGATAAAAAAGCTGCAGCAGTTGCGTGCGTTGTACCAGGTTTTCTTTGGCTGTTGCCAGTTGTTCAAGAAAACGGAATTCCATGGAGGTAAGGGGTATGGCCGTGCCTTGGGGTGTTACCAGGTTCCAGCGTGTTTTTTGGAGCTGCCAGACAGATGCAGGAGCCTTTGGTGCGGCAGTGTCATCGGCTTGCTGATGATGTAGGCGCTTGAGCAGATTGACAATGGCTGATTCGAGCAGACGGCTTGAGACCGGCTTGGTCAGATAGTTGTCGGCACCGGCTTGATACCCCTGCAGCTGGGATTCTTCAGTGTCATTGGCGGTGAGGATGATGACGCCGGTGGCTGTGTTGTTTTTTATATATTCAGCCAACACCAGGCCAGACTGGTCAGGCAGGCCGATATCAATGATGGCAACCTGGAATTCAGCCTGATCAAGGGCACGATAAAAATCACGTCCGCTGCTCACCCCGACGACCCGATATCCGCACAGCTCCAGATACTCAACCAGGCTCTCGCGCAGATCGGTATCGTCTTCAACAATGATGATGCCGGTAGGCTCAGGCTGCATCTGTACCCTCCGAAGCAGTTGCTATGGGGAATGAAAGTGTAGCGGTTACCTGATTGTCTTGATCAGCCTGCATGACAATGGTGCCGTTAAACTGGCGGGCGATATTATTTACCAGGAAAAGGCCGATGCCGGTGCCGCTGATGCTGCTGCTGTTTGCTCCGCGCCAGAACTTTCTGAACAGTTGTTGCGGATCAAGATCAAATTTCCCGTTGGACTGATTCATGACCAGTATCTGCACCTGATCCTGCTGTTGCAAGAACTGCAGGCTGATGGTTGTATCCGCTATGGAGTATTTTACGGCATTATCCAGCAGGTTCAACAGGGCGGTACGCAGCAGGTGCTGATCGATCATCAGGTGTATTCCCGGTGTCAGCAGATTACGGGCCTCAAAGCGATCCCCCCATAATTCAGTGGCTGCAAGGACCGTATCCCGGAAAAAGATATCAAGATCCAACGGCTGCAGTATTGGTTGATTTTGGAGACGGCTGATCCCTTGCCTGCGTTTTGCTGACTCAAAGATATCAATCAATCGATCAATTGCCCGCTGCATTTTGTCAAGATAGCCGGACATGCCCTGCTGATGATGGGCATATTTTTTTTCAATGATGTTGATTGAGGTCTGCATGATGGCCAGGGGTGTTCGGTACTCGTGCGCTATCATTTCAAGAAAGTCCTCATGTTCAGCACGGGCCTGTTTTTCAGTTTCCAGTTCATGAACCAGTTGCTGCTGATCCTGTTTGCGCGTGCTGATATCACGAACAACGGCAATGTACGCTGTTATGGTACCCTGTTCGTCTCGGATAGGGTTGGCCAGGGCCTCACACCAGATCGGGGTGCCGTTTTTGTGGAGCAGTTGCAGCTCATGCCGGATAATACCGGTGACGGTTCCCTGCTTTTCCAGCCTGTATCTTTCTTCGTTTGCCTGGCGGGCTGCTTCGCGGTTTGACTCTGAAACAAAGTCAAAAACGTTTCGTCCCGCCATTTCTTCAACTGCGTATCCAAGCCGTACACAACAGACTTTGTTGACGTAGACAATCCGCAAGTCGTTATCAAGCTGCCAGATAAGGTCTGCAGACCCTTCAGTCAACAGCCGGAATTTTTCCTGGCTCTGTTTCAGTTCATGTTCGGTTCGGTAGCCGGTCAGGGCGAGATAGGTGTAGGTCAGCACTATCTGAATTGCCAGACCAAGGAAGAGGATCAGCTTCAGATAGGTGTCTTGCAGCACCAGTGTCGTCGAGTTCGTGACGATGTCGGGCGACAGGTACCAGAAAACACGCTGAAACATCATTAGAACCAGCGGGAGCAGGACCAAAGACAAGAGCCATAGTACCGACCGGCACGTGCGTGCGATCAGCAGCGGCTCAACAGCTATGCGGGCAAACAGCAGGGCAATCGCCAGAGAGATATTTGCCGTTCGAACGTTATAATCATCAACAACAAAAAGGAATACGGCTTGCAGTATCAGTGCTGTTACCAGCAGCACCAGATTCAAAGGAGTGCCCCACCAGCGACGATCGACCTGGAAGTGACGAATAAACCCTTCATAAAACAGCACTGGATGCAGCAGAATTAATCCGATACCGATCAGTACGGGCACAAACAGGGGAAACTGCTGACGCAGCACCAACGTCAGCAGTGAACCGATTGTCCAGCAAACCGTTCCCGCAATCCAGAACCCGAAGCCGGGGTAGGTCTTGCCGTTCTTCCAGGCGTGCAGCAGAACAGCGACCACTACCAGATTGAGGAATGAGGAGACAACGGCAAGGGTTGTGAAATCAAGTGGTGGCATGGATGAGCTCTGGAGTGGCCAGGTCTTGAGTTGGTTGCCTTCGACTTCGTTTCAACTTGCGGCTCAGGGAAACGTGCATGCGCTGAGCCGCATAGTGCTGAGCAAAGCCGAAGGGGCTCAATTGCTTTTCAGCTGGGTTTTCCATAGTTATAACCTTATTCAACCTTTGCAAACTTTCCTTTTTCGCCGCACTTCTCACATTTTTGCGGTTTGCAGCGGCCTTCTTTGCTGAAACCGCAGGCGCATTTCCAGGTTGCCATGGTCATCACCTCCTTTTATTTGCGTGAGTCTACTGACATGGATGTCAGGTTTTCGCTGCAGAGTCTGTCATCTCTGCTGAAAAGAGTCGCACAGCGTTGCGGCCGGACTGTTTGGCACCATACATGGCTTTATCAGCGTGCAGGGCCAGTTCCTGTTCGGTTATGCCATGATTCGGGAACAGGGCAATACCGATGGAGGTGGAGATGACAATCGTGTGACCATCCAACAGAAAGCGCTGTTCCAATGAGGCGCGCAGTTTTTCTCCCACCAGCAGGGCATCCTGTTCCGCCTCCAGTTTGGCAAGCAGGATGACAAACTCATCACCGCCGATTCTGCCGACCACATCAGAGTTTCTCACCGCTGCCTGCATCCGTTGGGCCGCCTCCTGAAGCAGCAGGTCGCCGACTGCGTGGCCAAAGGTGTCGTTTACCTCTTTGAAATGATCAAGATCCACAAACATCAGGGCAAGTCGGTACTGTTCACGCTTGGCCAGGGCCAGGGCCTGTTGCAGCAGATCGCTGAAGAGTGAGCGGTTGGGCAGGTCAGTCAGGTTGTCGTAGCGTGCCAGATGCTGCAGCCTGGTTTCGTACTGTTTGCGTTCAGTGATGTCGAGCTTGACCGCCACATAACGGTAAATAGCGCCGTTGGTATCATATACCGGCGAGATATGAGCTTCTTCATAATAAACCTCGCCGTTTTTGCGTTTGTTGACAAATTCGCCGGTCCAGGTTTTGCCCTGGCTCAAGGCCTGCCACATGGCTGTGTACACCGCCTGATCAGTCTGGCCGGATTGCAGGATGGCTGGATTTTGACCGATGGCCTCGTCAGCGCAGTAGCCGGAGACCTTTTCAAACTGCGGGTTGACGTACTGGATGATGCCTTCCAGGTCGGTAATAACGACCGAGACCGGGCTTTGCTCAATCGCCACTGAAAGGGAGCGCAGCTGCAGTTCAATCTTTTTGCGCTCGGTAACATCCCGCTCGACAATAAAGATCTCGCGCGGGCTGCCGTCATGGTTGCGCAGGATCTCGGCGTTTGCCTCAATAAAGATCTGGCTGCCGTCCTTACGGTTGACCAGGTATTCGGCAGCGCCGGTGTAGGTGCCCTGCAGCAGCAGACCGATCCGCTCAACTGCCTGGGCGTGCCAGGCAGGATCGATAAACTCCAGCATGTTGCGTCCCTGAAGCTCTTCAAGCGAACTGTAGCCGGACAGAGTCAGTATCCGCTCTGATGCCTGGTGAATCACCCCATCCAGCGAGGTGATCATGATGCCGTCCGGCGAGGTGTTGATGATGCTGCGCCAGAGCTGTTCCTGCTCTGCCAGGGCAGCATTGGTTTTTTTCAGCTTCAGGTTCCAGTAGAGCGAGAGGCCGATCAGCACTGCCAGCACAGCGCTGATCTTCAGGATCAGCTGGTAATCAACCGGCCTGACCACGGTGATATGGACATGGTGGTTGGTGATTGCCTCTTGCTCGCGAGGGGTGATGGTGGCGATCCCTTTGTTGAGGATATCCCGCAACATCGGTTCTGATTTATGTACGCCGATCCGCAGGCGGTTGGTGAATTCATCCGGTGCCTGACCGGCGATTTTAAGGGTAAACAGCCCTTGTTTACGGATGGTGTAGGCTGCAATGGTCAGGGAGCGCAGGGTCAGGTCGGCCCGACGTTCTGCCACTGCCTTGAAAACATCCATCTCTGAACTGCCGACGTTCAGCACCTTCAGGTTAGGAAACTGTTGCCGCACCTTTTCATCAACGGCAGTGCTGCCCGGTAGTGCAATGGTCTTGCCGTCCAAAAGTGTGGCATCAGTAATGTAGGGGTGTTCTTCACGGGTGATAAAGACATTGGGATCAACAAAGAGCGGTTCGGTGAACAGTAGCCACTGATCACGCTTGGGGGTCTGGTTCAAAAAAGGCAGGATCAGCACCGTGCGGTTTTGTGAGAGGGCCATTGCCTCATCCCAATCCCTGGCCTTGATGTAGGTAAAACGGATACCCAGCCGCTGTTCCAAGAGCTTCATCAGGTCTGCAGCAATGCCGGTAAAATTGCCGCTGTCGTCCATTTGCTCGTAGGGGGGCCAGTCAGGATCGGGGCAGACCGTAATCGGACCCAATTTTTGCAGGTAGCGCTGTTCAGCCGGGGTAAGGGTGACCTGTGGATCAGCAGCCAGGGCTGTTGTGGGAAGTCCAAACAACTGATTACTGGCGTTGCAGGGCAGGGGGATGCCCAGGAGCAGAGCCCAGAAGAACAGCACCGTTACTCTGAGCATCATGCTGTTTTTTTTCAAAATGCCGGGGCACCCAATGAAAGGCAGCAGTATGACATGGTCAGGTTTATTCACCTTGATTTGTTCATCGGTTTATGTTCAGGCGTTTGCTGGTGCTGCCTCAAGTTTGAACTTCTGCACCATGCTGGTCAGTTTAGCCACCTGCCGCTCCAGGCCCTGTGCGGCTTCGGATGATTGGGCCGCACTTTCAGCATTCTGCTGGGTAACCTGGTTGATCTGGGCAACAGCCTGGTTGATCTGATCTATTCCTGTGGCCTGCTCCAGGGTGGCCTGCGAGATATCATCAGTCAGACGACTGATGGTGTGGGCGGCATCAACCGCGCCCACCAGCTGCCGGTTGATATCACGCGAGAGGCTCTCGCCATTGTGTGATAGCTCAAGCGAGGTCTTGGTCAGGGCCTCGGTCCGTTTGGCTGCATCAGCGGAGCGACTCGCCAGGTTGTGAATCTCATCGGTCAGGCTGCGGAAGTCATTACCGGCCCCTTCCACATGGGCGGCCTCAATGGCAGCGTTTACCCCCAGCAGATTTGAAAACATGGCCACATCTTCCAGATCCTCAATCAGGTATTGAAACTCCTCACGCAGCTTGTCTGCCTCTTCGCCCTCACCCAGCGAGACCTGCTTGCTGAACGCCTTCATCCCTTTGGCAGTCTCAGTGCAGCGCTGGCCAAGTTTTCTGATCTCTTGGGCCACGACACCAAAGCCGCCGGCCGAGGTCCGTATCCTGACCGCCTTGTCAATGGCGCTGGTGGAGAGGGCGCCGGTCTCTTTAGAGATGCCGTCGATCTCGTTGACTATGGCGGTGGTGTTGTCAGCAGCAGCACGAATCTTGGTCATGGCCTCCAGCATCCGCTCCATGGCCTGCTGGGCCTGTTCCATTGCAACAGCTGCCTCATGGGCGTTTGTTTTTGCCTGGGTGGTCTTGCCGGAACTGGTTGAGGCACTGGTAGTGATCCGTTCCAGGTTGCCGGAGGTCTCTGCCAGCTGGTGACTTTGTTCGCTGGCACCTTCTGAAACCGCAGCTGAGCCGGCAGTAATCTGACGCCCCACCTCTGAAACCAGGTCAACGGTCTCGGAAACCTGCGAAATGGCATTGTGCAGGGCCTCGGCAGTGGTGTTCATGGCCTTGCGGATCACGGCGTGATCGCCGTGGTAGCGCCCCCGCATCCGGGCACTCAGATCATAGCGGGCCAGCCGCCCCAGCACGTTACTGGCTTCGTTGACCGGATCAAGTACCGCATCCAGGGTGCCGTTCATGCCATGGATCAGCTCTTTCCAGATGCCGTCATAATCCCAATCATTACCACGGGTCTTGAGGTTGCCCTGCCGGACTGAAGCGGTCAGATTGGTGGTCTCCTTGTGCATGCCGTACAGGATCGCCAGCAGGGTGTTGATGTTCTGCTTGATGGTGTTGAACTCACCGGGGTAGTCGTCAATCACGAAAGGGGGGATCGTGCCGTGGGCGATCTGGTCCAGGGCGGAACCTGCCAGACGCATCGGTGCGATCAGTGCATCCAGCATACTGTTGACCAGATTGAGCAGTTCTGCATCCTGGGGGGTATGCCCTGCCAGTGTACAGCGCTGGTCGATGTTACCGGCCATCATCGCTTCAGCTACCGCTTGAATCGCCTGGTAGACAGGGCTGGAGGTCTGCTCGCTCATTGATGTTCTCCTGGAGATATCAGTGTTTAACTAATTGTAATTCATTGATTACTGCTGCTACAGCAGCAGGGATGTTTGCTGCCACTGCAGGAGTCATTGCAGCACCAAGTTCGTCAAAACAACAGCCTTCAACCCCCACCAGCAGTATACGTTGCGGCATCCGTTCAGGATACAGGGTCTGTCCAATGGCAATGGTGTCTTTGAGGCCGATGCCGTGGGCTGATATGGAACAGCCTGCACCGGGGCACGGCAGTTCGTCCCACGACCAGACCTTGACCGTGCCGGGTGGGGCGCCAAACTGGACCGCATCAACCACGATCATCAGCCTGTCCTGGCCGTCCAGCAACTCCAGCAGGGCAATGCCCCCCACGCCGCAGTATTCAAGGCGGGTGCCTTCCGGTAGATCAACCTGCTGTAGCTGCATAAAAACAGCATGTCCCACGGCGTCATCGGCCACCAGTTCATTGCCGATACAGACCACCAGGGCATGTGGGGTACTCACTGGCTGCAGGTCTTGATTCTGCACATTGGTCCTGACTCGACGATCTCGGACTTGACCGGCCGGTACAACAGTTCGTTGACAATGCCGTCAAAATAGGCATGAAACAGCTTGCAGATGGCGCCGCCTGTTGCAGTGTTGCGCAGTGTGCAGACCTCGCGCAGGGCACAGCGTTCGAAAAGAAGATCAGCGGAGCGGTCGCCTGACGGGGTGACCGTCATCTGAAAACCGGCCTGCATCCGCTCTGCCAAAACCTTTAGCACCGATGCCAGATCGGGTTCCTCCAGGGCCAGAGGCAGTTTGCGAGCCATAGCTCGACCGGCGATCCGTCCGACCGGGGCAGTGGCACCGCCCATGATGTTGTCAATGGTATTGGCAAAGCTCTCGATCAGAAAGGCCACCTCGGTAAAGGCCATCTGATGGTCCTGGGGGGTCATCTGCAGGGCGTTATCATTGGTCATAGGAATTTCCCCATCCGCTTGCTGAATTCCAGATCGCGGTAGAAGTTTTTCACCTCATGGTAGTTGCTGTGGGTAATCGCCCCGGAAGGGCAGATGTAGGCACAGGAAAGACAGGCGATACAGTCCTCGGCATGCCCCACCGTGCAGAGCCGCTTCTCCTCATCAAAACCGAACACCTTGGTGGGGCAGATATCAACACACATCTCGCAGCCCCGGCAGGCCTGATCATGGACATGGATCTCAACCGTTTGTGCAGCGCTCACAGGCTACCTCCTGATGGTCCTGACGGTTTCGCCGCCACGGGTGATGGTGATGTCCAGCGGCATGGCCCCGACAGCATGGGTGGCGCAGGAAAGGCAGGGGTCGTAGCAGCGGATACTGAATTCGACAGCGTTCAGCAGTTGCTGGTCATCGGGCCGCTGCAGCACGTGGGAAACCGCAGCCTGCTCGATGGAACGGTTGATGATGGCCTGGTTCTGCTGGGTGGCCACAATCAGGTTGGCTGCCCGCACAATGCCATCCTCGTCGATCTCGTAATCGTGGATCAGGGTACCGCGGGGCGCTTCAGAATGCCCCACAGCCCGACCTCCCTGAAACTTGACCGGTATGCGTGTTTCGCCGTTTATCGCCGGATCCCGCAGGATGTCGTCAGCCCGCTCAACGGCCCAGATCAGCTCCACCAGCTTGGCGTAGGCCTGGAACAGGGTGATGTGACAGGGATAGCCACCAACCTTGAACATCTCTTCCATTTCCCGGTTGGCCCACTCGGTGTTGAACTGCTTCATGGCATTCATCCGGGCCAGGGGGCCGACCCGGTAGTCATGGACAATCCCTTCATGACGGAAGCTGACCCGCTTCATGTAGGAGAAGTCCACCACCGATTCAACCATGTACTGGTCATAGTCCTGCACCGGGAACTCGGCCCGGATCATGCCGTTTTCATCAACCGCACGGATGTTCCCCTCAATCAGTGAAATCCGGTTATCCAGCACCGTGCCGACCCCCCAGGACGGAGCGACCCAGTCAGAGAGCATGGCCGGATGCTTCTCGATCATGGTCATCACCAGCTGTTTGACCACCGGCGCCAGATCCTGTGCCAGCTGCTTGCCCTCATCCACCAGGCTCTGCAGCAGGCCGCGCTTTTCGCTGTCCAGTACAAAGGTGATCCCCCCTGCCACCGAGGTAACCGGATGGGTGCCGCGCCCGCCGACGATCTCGTTGATCCGCTGACCGACCGACCTGATCCGCAGTGCCTTTTTGGCCACCTCCGGATTGGCCTGCACGATCCCGACCACATTACGGATGGCAGGGTCGGCATCCAGCCCCAGCACCAGATCAGGCCCCTGCAGCACGAAGATCGACAGGGCATGGGAGTGAATGATATGCCCCATGTACATCAGCTCCCGCAGCAGCATGGCAGCCGGCGGGGCAACCACGCCGCAGGCATGGTCAAGGGCGTTGGAGGCGGCGATATGGTGGGCAGTGGGGCAAACA
Source organism: uncultured Geobacter sp. (assembly GCA_964648885.1). Taxonomy (GTDB): domain Bacteria; phylum Desulfobacterota; class Desulfuromonadia; order Geobacterales; family Pseudopelobacteraceae; genus Trichlorobacter. Next base: position 14,820 of record CAZYMK010000036.1, read on the forward strand.
CCGCAGATCCGGGCCGTGATGTGGGGCATCCGGTTGGCCTCCATCCCCACCAGAATCTTCTCGAAACCGCGCAGTTCGTTCACCACCAGTCCGGCATTATCCAGCGAACCGTCTTCCTTCAGGTTGACAAACACCTTGGCATGGCCTTCGATGCGGGTAACCGGGTCAATGCGTATGGTTCTTGAGTTATTGGGTTCAGTGTGGGCTGACATAATTAATAGTACCTCCTTTTGTACGTACTTCAAAACCAACCCCCCTCAGTCCCCCTTATCAGGGGGGAAGCCGTTTAGTCTCCCCTGACAAGGGGAGGTTGGAGGGGTTAGCCGTGTGCGGCTTCGTAATCCTCATTGGCCTCATGAATCCACTTCTTGATCAGGAAGGTGGGCTTCTCGCTCACCATCGTGCTGGCCATGGTGTAGGAGTAATGGGATTTTGAGCTTTTCTCGATCTCCTTGACAATATCTTCATAGGGAATCCTGGTCATGCGGGACATCCGCTCGGCGATCTCGGTGCGGATATCGCGGTTCGGCTCTGAGAGGATCTGCATGGTGGCCCCGGCGCAGCCGGTGCAGGGCACCCCGTTGGTGGGACAGGGGGACAGGCAGCGGTCAATGGTGGCCGAGCCCATACAGATATAGCCCTGGGACAGGAAGCAGAGATCAGGATCAGGGATGCCATCGGTATGCTGGCGGATCTCGGCAACATCGCTTTTCTTCATCTGACGTTTGCACTTGGCGCAGACCGTCTCTTTGGTGGCCTTGGGGGTGCGGCCTTCCAGCAGCGAGAGCAGGGCGTCAAAGATATAGGTGGGATGCGGCGGACAGCCGGCCAGGTACAGATCCACATCGATCACCTTGTCAATCGGCGTCACCGACACCTCAAGGGCTGAAATCTCACGGTTGGGCAGGGTATGGGTTGCCGTGGTCTTGTTGTTCAGATAGACCGCATCGGCAATCTCTTCACGGGTATGAACATTACCTGCCCCGGCCGGGCCGCCGAATACGGCGCAGGAACCCCAGGCGATGATCAGGTCGCAGCTTTTGCGCATCTCGATGGCTGCCTCCCGGTCATGCTCACTGCGGATAGCACCGGAGACCAGACCGATTTTGGCCGGCGGGTAATCCTTGACATCGGTCAGTACCGGGCAACGCTGAATCCGCACTGATTCCAGCACCGCCAGAATTTTCTCATGCAGGTCCACAATGGCGATATGGCAGCCGGAACAGTCAGACAGCCACTCGGTGTTGATGGTTACCAGTTCGGCGCTCATGCGGCACCCCCTGTCGTGCGGATGGTCAGTTTTTTCATGCAGGCGTTTTCTCCGGCATGGATGATCTCAAGGGCTGAATCGGTGCCCATGATGCTTTGGAGGGCACCGGCAAAAAAACCGTTCATCATGGTGCAGAGCGAGCCCTTTTGACAGTGCCCGAAGCGGAACAGAGACTGACGGATCATGCAGTCGCGAAAGACCAGTGTGATTTCCTGGCCTTCGGTGGTTTTTTGAATCATGTCCGGCTGGTCGTGCATCTTAAAGGTCTCAAACAACCAGAGGAAACCGTTTTTGACCAGCACCTCGCGGGTGGCATCCAGGGCCTGCTCAAGGCTGTCGGTCTTGGGAATGGAACGGGAGAGGTTCTTGCCCAGGTTTTTACCGGCCAGGTAAGAAATGCTGTTGGCCGATTCGCCGATAGCCTCCTCCATGCCACTGGCAATGGCACCCAGAAAAACCATGGTCTCTTGCAGGGCAAGACGCGGATCGGCAGGTATTGTCGTGTTGACCGGTTCTGACATGGTGTGTAAGCCTCCTCATTGATGCGCCATTCGCGCAGTGCATCCTTACGGACAAGGCCTTGTATACAGTAATTTTTCCAATCTGCAATTAATTTTCACTTAATACAGACCTTACGCACCTCTTTCAGGTCGGTAATGCCTTGGAAACACTTCAGGATGCCGTCTTGCTTGAGGGTGGTCATGCCATCGGCGATGGCCTGAC
>CAZYMK010000037.1:0-16774 GCA_964648885.1 uncultured Geobacter sp.
GGCTGCACCTGCCTGATGGACTGCCTGACATCATGCGAGGTGATGTTCTGCGCTTCAAGCAGATACTGCTGAACCTGCTGGCAAATGCGATCAAGTTTACCTCCTGTGGAACGATCACGATCACGGTGTCCCTGCAGGAACGGAATAACAGCAGTGTTGTGTTGCTCTTGAGCCTGCAGGATACCGGCATAGGTATGAGTCCGGAGACCCTGAACAGGATTTTTTCTCCCTTTGTGCAGGCGGATGGAAGCAACACCCGACAATTCGGTGGATCAGGTCTGGGGCTGTCTATCTGCAAGCGGCTGACAGAACTGATGGGGGGCAGTATCCAGGTGGAAAGTCGTGAAGGAGAAGGAAGCACCTTTCATGTATCGCTACCGTTTCTCATCGATGGTGCCTATGAAGGTGGCCTGCCGCCATCTCTTGCAGCTTCAGAACAGGTGTATGATTGGCATGATACGCCGGCGCGGATACTGCTGGCAGAAGACAGCCCGCTCAACAGGACGTTAGCATTAAAAATGCTCCAGAAAATGAGACATATAGTTGTGAGCGCAGCCGATGGAGATGCTGCGTTGAAAGCATGGCAGCGTGACTGCTTTGATTTGATTCTGATGGATATCCGGATGCCGGTTATCGATGGTATTGAAGCAACAGCGGCCATTCGCGAACGTGAAGCCGTCACTGGCCGGCACATCCCGATACTTGCAGTAACAGCATACGCATTGGACGGAGACCGTGAACGACTGATGAACCTCGGATTTGACGGCTATGTCTCAAAACCGTTCCTGTACAAAGCGCTGGGGGATGAGATCCATCGCTGTCTGCAGGTGGCAAAAACTTGAAAGTTCCTCCGAATTAAAAAGTTAGGTACGGAAGATGTTGTATTTGCGCATTCTGGCGCGAAGAGTGCTTGGATTAAGTCCAAGAAGTAGTGCCGCCCCATTTTTACCCTCGATTCGCCAACCTGTTTTCTTGAGCATCTGGACAATGTGATCGTGCTCCAGTTCGACAAGGGGTTTCGCATCCGGCCGTACCTGTTCTGTTTTTGAGCATACCAGGCTGAATCGGTCCAACAGCTGTAACTCGCACCCTTGATTGACAATTACCGCCCGTTCGATGACACTTTCCAATTCCCGGACGTTGCCGGGCCAGTGGTATTCCAGAAGTTCAGACAGACAGGCTTTGGGCATGGTCTCAATCTTCTTGCCGTTTTTCTTGTTGAATTTGGTAACAAAATGATTGACGAGCAGCGGGATATCCTCTTTACGCTGACGGAGTGGCGGGATGGTGACTGGAAAGACATTGAGCCGATAAAACAGGTCTGCCCGGAACGTTCCTTTTCTGACCTCTTCCTGAAGATTTCGATTGGTGGCGGCAATTATCCGTACATCGACCTTGACGGTGCGCGAACTACCCAACCGCTCTAACTCGCCGTCCTGAATGACCCGCAGCAGCTTGCATTGCATATCCAGTGGCAGATCCCCTATTTCATCGAGGAACAGGGTGCCACCGTCGGCCAGTTCGAATCGGCCTATCTGCCGGGAATCAGATCCGGTGAACGCCCCCTTTTCTCGCCCGAACAGTTCGCTTTCAATAAGGTTATTCGGCAGTGCCGCACAATTGACGGTTATCATTTGCCGATTTTTACGACTGCTACTGCCATGGATGGCGCGTGCCACCACTCCCTTGCCGGTACCGGTTTCGCCAAGCAGAAGAACGGTTGCATTTATGGGCGCTACCTGCTCTACCAGGGAAAATACATGTGAAAGTGCCTTGCTGGTACCAATAAGCTCACCGAAGTTGTGATGACCGGCAACCTCCTTCTGCAGGTAGACGTTCTCAGCCTGAAGCCGTTTTTTTAGCTGTTTTATCTCAGAATATGCCATCTGGAGTGACTCTTCTGTTTTTTTGCGATCCTCAATTTCCTGCATGAGCTGCCCATTTGAACTGGTCAATGCTTTGGTCCGTTCCTGTACGGTCTTTTCCAATATGCCATGGGTGTTGTGTAACTCAATTTCAAACTGCCTGCGGACCGTATCATCCACTAGCGAGGAAAGGATATGACCTGTTTTGTTTCCGCTTGTGACTGCAATGCTCTGGAGTTTGCAATATAGCAGTGTACCGTCATCTCCTGTTAGCCTGATTTCACATCTAAGCATGACTTTTCTATGTAAAACCAACCTGAGGTGATCATAAAAAACCTGCTTTTCCCCCTCGTCAGCAAGAAAATCGCCGAAAAGTCTGTTGATCAGTAATCCCCTCTCAACCCCCAACAGTTGTGCGCCGGTATGATTTGCCGCATGTATCAGTCCTGACACGCTAAAGGTTAAATAGCCGACCGGAGCATAGTCATAGATTTCGGAATAGGTATGCAGCGATTCCTCAAACTCTTGACTGGCTCTGTGCAGTTGTTCGTTCTGTAACGCAAGCTCGATCTGAGTATCCTCAAACAGATGGGCAAGCCGCACTGTTTTCTGCGTGGTCGGCGGAGGATACAGATCAGCGGTATGGGCACACAACCGTGCTTCTGTATAGTGGTGCCGTTTGGTGATTGTTGACAGGTTTTTGTCAGTTTTAATTTCGATCATGTACGTATCCTTGGACAGGTAATAAACCTGTATCGAAATTGCATGCAGACCTTGGAGCAGTGTTAAAATTGTCTGTTTTTAAAATATGATACAAGATGATTATCGGGCAGATTGATCAGTTTTGGTTCAAGATTGCGGGACCGGGCAATCTGCATCCAACCGGAAAGCAACTCCTGACCGACTGAATCAATTGCACTAATGCGTTGGCAATCAATCTGAAGTGTTCTTGCAGCGCCAGGCTCTATCTGCTGTAAGGCACTAACCATTGATCCAAGATTGTCACCTGTAAAACCTGAGATGGACCAGTCCCCCTGTAGCTGCACCATTGTTCCGGAAACATTCATTTTCATGGTGGCCTTTCCGCATAGAAACTCGCAGTTGAATCGATGAAGCTGCGGAAAGTATAGATTTACGTAAATCCATAATAAAACCAATAGGGCATTTCGCAGGTAGTGTTGCGAAAAGCCCCTGTTTTTCAGCTGGCTGAGTTTGGTTGGAGCTGGAGCTGTTCTTAGTTCAGGGAGGATAAACCGTGGCGCACGGAAAATTTGGTCAGCTCGGCGATACTGAACAGTTGCAGTTTCTGCATGATGGATTGACGATTGTTTTCTACTGTCCTGTTGCTGATGCCAAGCAGGTGTGCAATCTCCTTGATGCATTTCCCATCAGCAACCAGTTGCAGGATCTCCCGTTCGCGGGGAGTAAGATTCTGATAGGCTGGAGCTGCGTCTTCAGGGATGGCTTGCAGAAACTCCTTAACCACCAGGGTTAGCACCTTCTGCGGGAGATAGGTGTCGCCGCTGGCAACGCTTGTGATCGCATCAGACAGCTCTTTGAAAGCTGTGTCCTTCAGAAGGTATCCTGTCGCACCTGCTTTCAGAACCTCCACCACAAAGAACCGGTCGCTTTCCATCGAAAGTGCCAGCACCTTGATTGTAGGATACTTTTGGGTGATCTCGCGGGTAGCGTCGATGCCGTTCATGATCGGCATGGTCAGGTCCATGATCACCAGATCCGGTTGCAACTCGTCGGCCAGGCGCACCGCCTCGGCGCCATTGCCAGCTTCAGCGACCACACAAGCCATGTTACTGTGTTCTATCAGTGACCGTAATCCTTCGCGGAAAATGGGGTGGTCATCAACAAGCAGAACCTGTATAGCCATTTTCTTTATCCTTTCAGCACACTGACAAAGGCACCGTTATTTTTGCCGACGTGCCTTTCCCCAAGCTTGATGTAATGGAAAAACTGCCGCACATCTGTTCGACTCGTAAATTAATATTGTAAAGGCCATAACCGCCAGTATAGATGTTTTTCAGATCTGCATCAGAATGGTTGAAACCGGCGCCTTTGTCTTCAACGACGATAACAAGGTCATCGTTACCGGTTGTTATCGAGAGGAACGCTTTTTCGGTGTGGGCATGTTTAACCACATTAAGCAAAAGCTCCCGTACCACCTGATACAGTGAGTAGCGCAGATCAGCAGACAATGGCTTTGAATGACGGTCTCCGAGATATTCTATCTGAATAGGATAATCATCGCTTAAAGATGAGCAGAGCCACTTCAAGGATGTGTCAATTCCTGCGGTATCCAGAATTGGCGGGCGAATCCTGAAGGTGAGCGTCCGGATGTCATGGATTGATGCCTGCAGGAGGGCTGTAACTTCTTCTGCAGAGGAGCGGCACAAACCTGTGGACCGGTCTGTAAGTTCATCCAGCTTCATTTTAGCCAGCAGGAGAGACTGACCTACCCGGTCGTGCAGTTCGGCGGCAATACGTTCCCGCTCCCGCTCTTCTGCCTGGAACAGCGCGACAGACACCATTTTTCTTTGTTCAAGTGACTTGTTCAACTCAGCTGTTCTTTCAGCTACGCGTTTCTCCAGCTCGTTGTGCGCCAGTTTCCTCTCTGTAATATCGAAGGTCAGGTCAGCCAACAGGGAAACCGTGCCGGTATCTTCCTGAGAGTACTCACCCGGTTTATTGCCAACGCCGAGTACGGCGACGATCTGACCACCCCTTGTTACCGGTACAATCAACTCTCGGGTGACCGATGCATGGCCAGCTGGAAACCCCTTGCGACCGGGAAGCGCCATGAGATTGTTATGGACAACCGGTTTGCCTTGACGGACGCAGTCTGCCCATACACCGGCAGACTCAAGCGGGTAGTGACTTCCCGTGCCTTCAGCGCGGCAGAATTCCTTTGAAGTCCTGGTTGACCATGCCGTAAGAGTAAAAAACTGGGTCTTTGCATCAAAAAAATGGTAAAAACCGATGGAGCTATCCGTAAGCGTCTCAAGCTGATTAAGAGTCTCAACGAGAATCTCCTCCAGAGTATGCGTGACTGCAAACTGCATCAGGTGAGACCGGGAAAGGTGGATGTCGTTCATCCGTTTCCGCTCGTTGATATTGCTTACTACAACATGATAGGCTAATAATCCGTCAGGATTATTAGCTATGGCCACCTCCATCCGGCTACAGAACGCCCCATTTTTATTCTTGTGTAGCCGGATCTCGCAGCTCTTTGACGACGTTGTTTCCGGAAGCTGTGTGCAGAAGCGGAACCAGGCATCCTGATCGCCGGGGAGGATGAAGGTGGAAAGCGGCTTGTTGATCAGATTCGCTCTCGGTATATCAAGCATGGTGGCAAAGGTGAGGTTGGATTCCTGAATCAGGCCGTCTTTACTGAGGGTTACATAGCCGACCGGTGCCAGGTCATACAGGTCGAGATATCTGGATCGGGCAGATTCCAGCTCAAGCTGCGACTGGCGCAGTTCGTGGTTCTGCATTTCAAGCTCTATCTGGTGTACCTGTAACTCGTGTAAGATCCGCTTGTTTTCCATATCTTCAGTGTTCGCTTCAGTGGCGGCCAATTGGGCCTCAGCCTTCCTGCGCAGTTTTGCGGAACCGTTTTCAGTGTTAACATTTTTCATTTCTTTATCCCTGCAGCAGGATGCTGTTCGGCCAAAACGGCAGTCACACCGGCAGAGCCGGTTAGTTTACGAAGAACCATACTATATCCTTCGCTGACATGCGGTCTACAGCTATTATTGCATACGTCTGAAACCTGTGCTCACCGCTTCTATCGCTGCCATACTATATGTGCATCTTCAAGAGGGATCGCCACCCCCGTACAGTAAGGGACTATACGTGCAGTAACCGCATACGCATTGGCCGGGGACCATGAACAGTTGCTGAACCTCGGGTTTGATGGCTATGTCTCAAAACCGTTCCTGTACAAAGCGCTGGGGGATGAGATCCATCGCTGTCTGCAGGTGGCACGAGACAGGCCTGTCCGTCATATATAGCTGATCCGCTAAATATGGCAGTTTTTTACTGGCTGTATTTCTTGGATTTAATACTCACTTTAGGAGATTAAATCAAAATAATCATAGTGTTACGCTATTGTTGACCACTATTTCTTTTCTTGGCATGACTGTTGAAATTACTCATAACAGACTGTGTTCCTCAAAAATGAGGTAATGACGCGCAGTGAAACCTAAGTCAATTTCTTCGGATGAGCAAAGGAATGTCTCCATGTTTTTAAAAGCATTAATTCAGTCCGGGCAAATGATAACATTTTGTCCGTTGTTGACTCTTCACAGTGCCATCCAATCCAGGTGAGTACTGTTCAAAGCTACTTACGCCATCAACAATCTCCGCCTCGACTCCTTCTTGTTTACCCGGCAACGCATAAGCTCGGTTGGGTCAAGTATTTCCAACTTCCTTCACTGTCTCTTCAGCAGGTTGCCGCATTGATTCCTCCCGCCTGGGAGGTGACCCTTGTGGATGAAAGCCAGGACGCTATCCCATTCGGCAGACATTATGATCTGGTCGGCATCACTGCCATGACCCATCAGGCGACACGGGCTTACGAGATTGCTGATCAATTTAGAAAAAAAGGGGTCCCGGTCATTATGGGAGGGATGCACCCGACCGTGATGCCTGAAGAGGCGCTTGCCCACTCGGATGCGGTGGTGATAGGCGAGGCGGAAACCGTCATGGCCAGATTGTTGGACGACCTGCTCGGTGGCAGGCTGGAAAAGATTTACCGTGCTCCGATAGCCCAGGACGACAAGCTGGAGATTCCCTGGTCACGCCGCGAGATCCTGAACGGCAAGCGTTACATCACGACCCAGACGGTCCAGACCAGCCGAGGCTGCCCGTACGATTGCGCTTTCTGCACTGTTACCCACTATTTTGGAAATCGCTTTCGCTACCGGGATACTGCCGACATACTCGCCGAAATCCGCTCGTTTCCCAAAAAACTCGTGATCTTTTTGGATGACAATCTGCTTGGTGATCCTGCCAAGGCCAGACCGATACTTGAGGGGATAGCCGAGCTGGGGATCCGATGGGGTTCTCAAACGAGTCTACGCTTTGCCGAAGATCGGGAGCTACTGAAACTGGTCGCCCGTTCTGGTTGCATCGGCCTCTTTGTCGGGATCGAGTCGGTAACGGGCCCATTTTCCCTGCTGGCCAAATCGGCAGGGCAGTCTACTCAGATTGATCTGATGAAGCGGATCAGGGATGCGGGGATTATCCTTGAGGCATCCTTTATCTTCGGCTTTGACGATCACGATCAGAGCATCTTTGAAAAGACGCTCCGCTTTGTTGAGGAATGTTCTCCCAGCGTCCCCACCTTCAACCTGTTGACCCCGTATCCGGGAACAAGGCTCTTTCAACAGTACGAACAGGAGGGGCGGCTCTTGCACAGGGACTGGAGCCGTTACAACCACTCTGAGGTGGTCTTCCGGCCAAAGCTGATGACGCCTGAACAGCTTTACCAGGGCTGGCTTGAGGCGCGCAAGGCCGCGTATACCTGGCCTTCCATCTTTTCGCGAATCTGGAAAAATCCGGGACGTCGCCTTACAAACCTTGCATACAACGTGCTCCGCAAAGGCCCCAATGACCACCTGCAACCGGCGGGTGCGGATGAATACGTGGTTTGCCAGCCATGCTGCGACACCCTAAGCAACGCCAATGCTGCTAATTCTACCTAATCAGATTCCAGCACCAAACAGCTAAATCCCCCCTAACCCCCTTTCAAAAGGGGGGATTTTAAGGCTTCCCCCTTTGCAAAGGGGGATTGAGGGGGATTTGATTTTGACTATGACAAAGTAGATGTCGTGAGGCTCTTATCGCATGTTTAACACCCTCAAAAATTACACAAAAGAAAAGGTTCTTTCCAGCCTGATGGCGCTGGCGACAAATGGATCAGATGAAACCCTGATCCGCATGACCCACTTGATGGAGATGCTTCCCAAGAAAGACTATTACAAGGAACGCATCCGCTGGGTTCGTGGTCTGGTACGGGATAAACATCCGAGCATCGAGTTTCCCCGCCGGATTCTGCGTGATCTGCATCCCAACCAGCGGGACAAATGGATCAGCAACCTGCTGGTCAATCACCTGTTGAACGGTACCAACAAACGCAAGGAGTGGAGTGACCTTCACGGCTACTATCCACCTTCTACGGTGGTGATCAGCCCAACCATGCGCTGTAATCTTAATTGTTACGGCTGTTATGCCGGCGATTATGACAAGGCGCAGGAACTGTCACTGGATGAGGTGGATTCAATTCTGCTTCAGATGAAGGAGATGGGGGTCTATTTTGCGGTTATCTCCGGCGGAGAGCCGTTTTATATGGACGGTATTTTCGAGATATTTAAAAAGCATAGCGACATGGCCTTTCTGGTCTTTACCCATGGCGGCCTGATTGACGAAAAAATGGTCGTAAAACTGACTGAAGTCGGCAATGTCATGCCGTCATTTTCGCTTGAGGGGTACGAGCAGGAAACTGACGAACGTCGTGGTGCCGGGCACTTTAACAAGGTGATGCATGCCATGGACCTGATGCGGAAGGGGGGACTTTCCTTCTGCGGTTCATTCACCCACTCCCGCAAGAACTCCGACATCATCACCAATGGTGAGTACATCGATCTGCTGGTGGCTAAGGGGGCCTTTGCGATCTGGCTCTTTTCCTATGTCCCGGTTGGTCGCAAACCTGAACCTGAACTGATGCCTACCCCCGAACAGCGGGATGGTCTGCGCCGGACGGTGGCCGAATACCGGGCAAGCAAGCCGCTGCTGTTTATCGATTTCTGGAATGATGGACCGATGATCTCCGGCTGTCTTGCCGGTGGGCGCAAGTATTTTCATATCAATGCCAATGGCGATATTGAGCCCTGTGTCTTTTGTCATTTTGCCGTTGATAATATCCGGCAAACGACCATCCATGAAGCCCTGGCATCTCCGTTTTTCACCAAGATCCGGGAGCGGCAGGGTGAGCATGACAATCTGCTGCGTCCCTGTATGTTGATTGATCAACCTGCTGCCGGACGGGAACTCTTTGCCTCCAGGGGGGCCTATCCTACCCATGAAGGCGCTGCTGAAATCTTTACCGTGCTGGCGGACAAGATGGATGCATACTCCCGATCATATGCCGATATTGCCGATCCGGTCTGGGAGGAAGAGTTCAAGGGACTTTCAGTAACGACACTGAAATCAAGCGGTATGCGATGAATGTGCTGCTGGTAAATCCTCCCTCATCCAGCGTTTTTAATACCTTTGGGCTGAGTCTGCCGCCGACCGGCTTGCTCTACGTAGCCGCCAGTCTTGAACAGGCGGGACACCGGGTGGTGGTGCGGGATTTGGCAGCCGATGGTGAACATCTGTCTGACCGTGATATCAAAGATGCCGATATTGTGGGGATTTCAGCCGACACAACCAGGGCGGACAAGGCGCTCTCCATTGCCCGCAGGGTAACGGCAACCGGCAGAAAGGTGGTACTGGGCGGTCCTCATCCACAATTTATGGCTGAGGATATTTTTGCTTCAGGGGTTGTAGACTATATCGTCAAGGGGGAGGGGGAGATCGTCTTTTGTAACCTGCTGAGCGCTCTCCAGAATAAGGAGAGTGTTGCCTCGGTAAAAGGTTTGATCATCAAGGATGGCCGTCACCTGTTTGAGACCCCCGCTGCCGACCCGGTTGATGTAGAAACGCTGCCGTTTCCCGCCCGGCATCTGGTGGATCTCCATCGTTACCGGGCCAGTATGGATGGTCGTCCCTCAACACCGCTGGTGAGCAGTCGCGGTTGTCCGGGAGCCTGTCATTTCTGCTCATCTTCAAGTTTCTTTGGCAGGGGATGGCGTTATCGCACTGCTGAATCGGTGCTGGCAGAACTGGATGAGATCTATAACCGGTATGGCTTTCGGGCTGTCTGCTTTATGGATGACAACTTTACCCTGGCGCCGCAGCGGGTTGAACAGATTGCTGACGGGATTATCAGCCGGGGCTATGATCTGTACTGGTGGAACTTTTCACGAGTCGATACCATTGTAAAAAATCCGGTCATGGTTGCCATGATGGCGGCAGCCGGTTCCAAAACGGTGTATCTCGGCATTGAAAGCGGTAATGAAAATACGTTGAACTCTCTCGGCAAGAATACCACCGCAGCCGATGTTACCAAAGCCGTGGAGATGTTGCGTGAAAACGGGATTGAATCCTATGGCAGCTATATCCTCGGCAACCTGAATGAAACCTCGGCAGATGCGGAAAAGACCATTGAGATGGCAGTCCGGCTGAATACTGCTATTGCCCAGTTTACCATCCTGACACCCTATCCGGGTACAAAGCTGTATGAGCAGATCAAGGATCGCATCTTCTGCCGACGCTGGAAATTTTACGATGGATTACACCTTGTCTTTCGTCATCCCCGGATAAACCGTCATTACCTGCAGTTCTTGCTGATCAAGGCTTTTGTGAAATTTTATCGTCGTTCAGACGAGGCCACCCAGGGATTCAAGCAGGCTGCAAATCGAGGCAGAATAACCTTTAAAAAACTGGCGCTGTGTGTAGCAGAGCTCTTTGTTTGATGCGGATATCTGGATTGAGCGTACAGCAAGCTTCAGGGAAGGAGTAATTCGTGAACGACTTACTGATTGTACAGGTAAAACAGATGATCATTGACAACCTGCGTATTGAGGGGATGTCGCCTGCTGAAATTGAGACCGATGCCCCGTTGTTTGGTGAAGGGCTAGGGTTGGATTCCATTGATGCTCTGCAGTTGGTAGTGGGGATGGAAAAGGAATTCGGCATGGTTATCCCCGATGCAGCTACGGGAAGCACCGTCTTCGCCTCAGTGAGGAGCATGGCCAGGTATATCGGAGAGCAGCAGCACGATGAACACCGGCTCGCTTCTGTGTAAGATCTTCTCGATCCTTGACGCTGATCAGGTCATAAAATGTGTCCTGATCAGCGTCAATCTTCCGCTCATGGTTCGACAAGCCTGCCCTGAGCACTGCCGAAGGGCTCACCACGGTATGTCTCAGCTGTTTTTCAGCATCTGACGATATCTCATGTTTGAACTCCTTGTCGACTCTTCCTCCGGTATATTTTCGGCTGGAATATCCATCCAAACCAATTTTTTACCGACCGCTATTTCCGCGTATCACCGGGCTTGCAGGTTATAACTCGCTGGTGTGTAAAGCAGGATCAAAACCCCGACTTTGGAACTTAATCCCATGACCGGAGACGCTACCATGATGTCCCCGTTTTCCAGGGAACTAACCGTCAACTTGTCTTCCTGGAGTACCGAAGCAGGGAAAATGTCGGTAACAGGTTTGCCTTCAAACTTTTTGTTCGTTGCCACCACGATGGTACCGTCAGGTTTCGCAATAACGATTTCCTTCATATTCTTCTCTTTGACAAATTGTGTAAGGTACTGGTTGATCTGGTCATAGTTACTCCTGATCATCTCGCTACGCACAGCCCAGACCAGCGGCACGGTAACAAGTCGGAGAAAAGTGCTGTTTTGTTCAGTTATGATCCGAGTCGCCTGTTCTGTCAGATCTGCTTTAGCCCTCTTGACGGCCATATTTTTCCACGTATACATACCGGCGACAGCAAGGATCAGAATAAAAATTATAATGAGGCGCCATTGTGTAACGACAAGACTTTTCTTGGATTCCTGTTCCGGTTGTTGTCCGTTGTTTACACCGGCATCAGATTTCTTTTCAGAATCTTGCGAGTCTATGGTCATGCCGAACCTCCCGAAGGTAGTGCTCTAAACCTAGAAAAAGCATTTGAAACACAGAGGCACAGGGGTCACAGAGTAAAATCTATAACTTAAAAGCTTGAGACCATTTTTTTGATTCACCCAAAAGGTACGCTTTATTTTGTTTTTAAGCCTCTGATTTCTCTGTGTTCTCTGTGTCTCCGTGTTAATGAACAGCCGTTTTTAGGCTAAATTATCATCAATTCTCAGCGTTTATTTTACAATCAGGTCATTTTTTACTTCGGTGACACCCGAAACTTGTTTTGCAACCTCTCCAGCCTTTGTCGCACTTTGCATTGAATCTACAAAACCGCTCAACTGCACAACTCCTTTGAATGTTTTTACTTCAATCTGCAAAGATTTCAGATTTGGCTCTTCAAGGAGTCCTGATTTTATTTTGGTTGTTATGGCTACGTCGTCAATATACTCACCGGTACTTTCTTTCTTTTTACTGGATTCGCATCCCAGTAACGCGGTCATCAAACTGAGACAGACCAACAGCTTCGTAATACGCAGCATTTTTTTCATATATCACCTCCATTTGATATGTTTCTCAAGAAAGGTTATGCGCAAGTATCACGCCAGAAAAAATCAAGCGGGCTTTTGGATTGCAACACTCTGATTGTATTGTGCAAATGTAATTAATGGGCGTGTTATCCACGAGCAAAAACTCGTTGAACCCGTCATACCACGCATAACTGTCATAGGTGACGGCCATCAGTATGACTCATCATCTGGTGATCATAATACAACCTGTTTCATTTTGAGCGAACCAGTGGTCAGTGAAACGTGGTTAAACAACTTTTTTTGTCGTGTCTATCATTGGTGACAACAGATATGTGGATGAATGGCAACATCCGTCATATTGCGCGGTTATTTCATATATAACAGCCTGACCAGGTAGCATTATTCAAAGTCCAACGTTCCAATCCCGCTTATACCCCTGCTGTCAGCCCCCTGCACGTTTATCAGTTGCGGGACCATGCTGGCACAGTAGTTGCGCTTTAGTTCCTGCTACCCAGAGATCACTACCCCTTACCTACTGACAGCTTCTGCTCTGGCTGAAGGAGCATGCATCTATGAATAAGAGCGGCACGACTGTTCGCGGAAACCTTTTCCATGCCTGGACGCGTCTCTGCAGAAGCAGCCAGGCCCCAATAGCCACTCAGGATGATCCCCCCCTTCGATCGGAACTGTTCAGCGCCAATCAGATGGAACAGCACGGCAAGATTCTCGCCGGTATCCACCGGCTCAAGTCCGGACGCCATCAGGATCAACTGTTGGGGCGTCTGTCAGAGAACGAACAGCTGCTGCTTGAGGTCTACAACCTGTTGAGCGATGACGTTAAGACCGACCAGCGGATTACACCGGCAGGAGAATGGCTGCTTGATAACTTTTACCTGATTGAGGAACAGATCCGAACGGCCAAGCAGCACCTGCCCAAGGGATACAGCCGCGAACTGCCGCGCCTGCTGGATGGTATATCAGCTGGTCTGCCCCGGGTCTATGACCTGGCACTGGAGACCATTTCCCACGGTGATGGACGGGTAGACCCCGAAAACCTGAGCAGTTTTGTGGCAGCCTATCAGTCGGTGACCGTGCTGGAACTGGGGGAACTCTGGGCCATACCGATCATGCTGCGTCTGGCGTTGATTGAGAACCTGCGTCGGGTAGCTGCACGGATTACCGCTCACCGGATTGATCGCAACCGCGCCACCTATTGGGCAGATCAGATGACGGAGATAGCAACTAAAGATCCCAAAAGTCTGATTCTTGCCATTGCTGATATGGCCCGTTCCGCACCGCCGATGGGGAGCCCGTTTGTTGCAGAACTGACGCGGCGTCTGCATGGATGTGATCCGGCTCTGGCCCTGCCGCTGACCTGGGTTGAACAGCGTCTGGCAGAATCAGGTCTGACCATCGAACAGATGGTGCGCACCGAGAGCCAGTTGCAGGCGGCAGATCAGGTTTCGATGAGTAACAGTATCGGCAGCCTCCGTTTTCTGGGGGCAATGGACTGGCGCGAATTTGTTGAGAAGATGAGCAGCGTTGAGCAGATTCTGTCTGAAGACCCGAACAACGTCTACAGCAGGATGGATTTTGCCACCCGTGACCGCTACCGTCATGTGATTGAGAAAACAGCGAAGCACAGTCCGTTCTCGGAGAGCGAGGTGGCCCGCAAGGCCAACAAGCTGGCGCTTGAGGGGGCAACCCGGCATGGTGCTGATGATCCCAGAGCCCACGTTGGATTCTACCTGATTGACAAGGGATTGGCGCAGCTGGAACAAAGCGCGGATGTCCGCCTTTCACCGTTTGAGTTGTTGCGCAGTATTGGCCGCAGGTTTCCGTTCACACTGTACGCCGGCGTCATACTGCTGTTGACCGCAACTCTGGTCTGCTGCTTCCTGCTCAAGGCTTCTACCGACGGACTGCAGGGCTGGCTGCTGCTGCCTTTGGGGCTGCTTTCCCTTGCCTGCGCCGCTCAACTCGCAATAAGCCTGACGAACTGGCTTGCAACCATGCTGGTAACGCCCCATCCCTTGCCACGGATGGACTTTTCAAAGGGGATCCCTCAGGGGGCGCGAACCCTGGTGGTGATTCCAACCATGCTGAACAGTAGCAATGGTATTGAGGAGCTGATCAAGGCGCTGGAAGTCCGTTTTCTGGGCAACCGGCATGACAGGCTCCACTTTGGCCTGCTGACAGATTTTCGTGATGCCGGTTCTGCAACCCTGCCGGAAGATGCAGCGCTGGTTCAGTTGGCTCAACAGAGGATCGAAGCATTAAACGAGAAGTACCATGCTGCCGGCAGCTGCAGCTTCTTCCTGTTTCATCGTCCACGGGTATGGAACCCTCAGGATCAGATCTGGATGGGCTACGAGCGCAAACGTGGCAAACTGGCTGATCTGAATGGGCTGTTACGGGGTAACAGCCAGGATTGTTTCTCGCTTGTGGTGGGTGATACCGCTGTCCTGACCGATATAACCTATGTGATTACCCTTGATACGGATACGCAGCTGGCCCGTGATTCAGCCTGGCAGTTTGTGGGGGCTCTGGCGCACCCGCTCAATCACCCACAGTACGACCCGGAACAGCAGCGGGTTGTTTCAGGCTACGGTATCATCCAGCCACGGGTGGCGGTCAGTCTGTCAGGAGCAAGCCGGTCGCGTTATGCGCGTCTCTGCACCAGTGAACTGGGGATTGATCCCTATACACGGGTTGTTTCAGATCTGTATCAGGATCTGTTTCATGAAGGCTCCTTCATCGGCAAAGGGATCTATGCGGTGGATGCCTTTGAAAAGGCGCTGGGTAACCGTTTCCCGGACAACCGGATCCTGAGCCACGATCTGCTGGAAGGCTGCTATGCCCGCTCCGGCTTGATGAGTGATGTACAGCTGTACGAAGAATACCCCTCCAGCTACAGTTCTGATGTAAGCCGCAGACATCGCTGGATTCGTGGCGATTGGCAGATTGCGCGCTGGCTGTTGCCCAATGTTCCGGGCCCCCATGGCAGCAGACTGAAGAATCCACTTTCGCTCCTGTCCCGCTGGAAGATCTTTGATAATCTGCGGCGCAGCCTGACGGCGGCGGCCTTGACGCTGCTGTTACTGTCAGGCTGGACCCTGCTTCCCACGGCCTGGTTCTGGACCCTGGCGGTGCTCGGGATTGTCCTGATCCCTTCACTGGCCGTATCAGCCATGCATCTGTTGCAAAAACCATTCGATGTATCATCAGGGGAACACCTGACTGCCGCAGCAGGCAGGTCCCTGCAGCACCTTGTTCAGGCCGCCTTTACGCTGGCCTGTCTGCCCTATGAAGCGTTCTTCAGTCTGGATGCCATTGTTCGCACCAGCTTCAGAATGATGATTTCCCACAAACTGTTGCTGCAATGGAATCCATCGGAGGAAGCGGACCGCGCCAGCCGCAGTGACCTGACCGGTTTCTGTCGTACCATGTGGATCGGACCTGTCATGTCCACAGCTGCCGTGATTACCCTTGGCCTGACACAACCGGTTGTGCTGGTTGTGGCAAGTCCGGTACTGGCGCTCTGGTTTGCCTCACCTGCAATCGCCTGGTGGCTGAGTCGGCCGCTGGTACGACGACAGGAATCGTTATCAGCGGAACAGACCCTGTTCCTGCAAAAACTGTTCAGAAAAACCTGGGGTTTTTTTGAGGCTTTTGTCGGCCCGGATGATCACTGGCTACCGCCTGACAACTATCAGGAACACCCTGTTCCGGTGGTTGCCCACCGTACCTCGCCAACCAACATGGGGCTTGCCCTGCTGGCAAATCTGGCTGCCTGCGATGCTGGTATCATTTCAGCAGGAAAAATGATTGATCGGACAGCAAAGGCGCTCCATACCATGGAAGGTCTGGAACGACATCGGGGGCACTTCTATAACTGGTACGACACACAGACCCTGCAGCCATTGCCACCGCTCTACATCTCATCAGTGGACAGCGGCAATCTGGCAGGCCATCTGCTGACCCTGCGGCCAGGTCTGCTGGAACAGTATGATCACCGTATCATCGGGCCACGGTTCTTTGAGGGGTTGCAGGTCACGCTTGAAATTGTGCGTGATGCCGCAACTGCTGCACCGGGAACCGCTGCTCCTGGCCAGATTGTTCAACTGCAGCGCCATCTTGAAACGGTAATCAGTTTACAGCCGGACACGTTGACGGCACTACAGAGCTGTCTTGATGGTCTGGCAGCCTCTGCTGCAGAGCTGGTGGCTACCCTGACGCTGATCGATACCAGTCCTGACCGGGACGCGGTCTGGTGGGCCAACGCCTTACACGCCCAATGTCAGGATGCCCTTGAGGAGCTGTTGTTTCTTGCTCCCTGGACCGCAGAGGGTGCTTCCCGGCAAGCTCTTGAAGCTGCGCCAGATCTTGACCGGATTATGACCCTGCGTGAACTGGCAGCCTTGGAATCAAATCTGAAACCGTTCCTTGCAGTCCGGCGAAGTGCGACAAGCAATCTGCCGGAAAAAAGATGGCTTGACGGCTTGGATCAACGGATCAGTCTGGCCAGCCGAAACGCCGCAACAAGGATGTCGGCTATCAGATCCGTTGCCCAGCAATGCGAACTACTGGCCCGGATGCAGTATGATTTCCTGTATGACGAGACACG
>CAZYMK010000038.1:0-16369 GCA_964648885.1 uncultured Geobacter sp.
CAGGATTCGAACCTAGGAATGCCGGAATCAAAATCCGACAACGCCCTGCTATTGGCAACCTGTAACAACAAACAGCAACTATATTATCAATAGGTTATAGCCTGTTGTGTGTTGCCATCACTTGCTAAATGCTGCACTTTTTGATGAGCAACTGCACTGAAATTGCACTAAATGCGCATGCACGAAAAGCGAATTACATAGCCCGTTAAACCATTGCCACCGCCTGCTTTGTCGATGATCTTCTGGCAGGCCTCCGCTTCCTTTGAATAGTGGTAGCACTTGGAGCGCGTTTCCCTTCGGACTGCATTGATTCCAGGAACAGCCGCAAGGCTGCTTTCCCCTCGCTCAAAGCCTCTTCTTCAGTCTCCCCGAATGCAGATAGACCGGGGAAATCCGGACATGTGGCGATATAGCCTCCATCCTCTTCACTCCAAAATACATCAAAGCCGTAATGTTCCATGCCGATCACTCCCCGCTGTTTCGCCGTATAAAGTCAAGAAGCTGTCTGACCTGATACGGCTTTGCCTTGCCGTTAACATCCTGAAAGTTCATTATGAATCCTGCCGGATGCTTGTAGATTTTGTGAGACCCTGCGGCACGATCAAAGATGAACCCGGCCATTTTCGCCAGTGCACATAGATCGCTGAAACGAAGATTGCCCGGCGCTTCCGTTGCCCGCTGTAACAGCTTTTCAAAACGCCCCATGCTTGCCCCCGTTTGTCAGCAGGTTACAATAAGAAGCCATCAAGGGCAAGAAAACGAAAGAAGCCGCCGAGCTTCCTTGCCTGCGCAAATTCAGGGGGAAACTGGTGGTTTCAGTCTGCTTTGGGAAAACGCAGGACCCAGCGTTTCAACTGATGGTTACCAGTCCCCCTTGTTCCCTGGGGCCAAAGCGATGAGTTGTTATCCTGTTACAACCGGGGGCCGATTCACAACCCCAAAGAAAAGGGGTGTCAGTAGTGTGCTGATTGCAACCCCTAATGATTACTGCCCGTACTCCGGCGGTAGCCCTACCTTGTTAGCCTGTTCTACCAGCTGGTTAAAGCGTAACCGGGTGGCCTCATACTCTTCATAGAGCTGTTTGTTGCGGCTGTTAATCTCGTCTATTTTCTGGCGGGTCAGCAGGGTCTTGCCGTCGCCACCGTCTTTACGCAACTGTTCCTGCTGTTGTTCGATCTGGGTCAGTTTCTGGCGCAGGCCCCTGAATTCGGCCTGCCATTCAGCAGCAGTGCGCTCGCCGAAACGGGTAGCAGGGGTGACCGCAGGGTCGGCAACCGGTGCAGTGCTTTGCGGTGCAACAGGTTGAAGAGGTGCCGTTGACGGCGCAGCTGCTGCCGGAGTTGCCGATTCTGCAGGTTTGGCCTCTGGTGCTGCCGGAGGTGGCGGCACTTCACCGGCAGCCTGACGCAGTGCCCTGGCACGGTGCTGCTTTGGTACACTGCCCAAGTCATCGGTAAAATGCATGGTGCCGGACGGATCAGTCCAGGAATAGGTGGCCGCCCCGGCCGACAGGGGCAGAAGCAGCACTACAGCAATCAGGATCAACGGTTTCATAGCCGGTACCTACCTTTCACCAAAGATGGCCGTGCCTACCCGCACCAGGGTGGCCCCTTCTTCAATCGCTACCTCAAAATCACCGGACATCCCCATGGAGAGTTCCTCCATAATAACCCCATCGATTGCAGCAGCCCTGATCTGCTCTGCCAGCTGCCGCAGCTCGCGGAAATAGGGGCGGGCTCCTGCAGGATCATCAAAAAACGGTGGCATGGTCATCAATCCCCGTACCTGTACAAACGGCAGCCCGGCAATCTGACGGACCAGTGCCACTGCTTCATCAGCAGTGGTGCCGGATTTGGTTGATTCGCCGGAGACATTGACCTGCACCAGGACTTGGCACGGGTCGGTTGATTTGGCACGCCACTGGCGGTCAATCTCCTGGGCCAGCGACAGCCGATCTACAGTATGAATCATGCTGACAATGCCGGGCAGGCACTTGACTTTGTTGCTCTGCAGATGGCCGATCAGGTGCCACTGAACCGGTTCAGTAATCCGGTCTGCCTTGTCGCACAGCTCCTGTACATAGTTTTCACCAAACAGGTTCTGGCCGGCTGTCGCTGCCTCAGCCACCAGCTCTGCCGGATGCAGCTTGGAGACCGCCACCAGGCGCACGGTCTGCGGATCTCTGTTGCAGCGTTGGCACGCTGTACGGATACGGCTCAACACAGCAGCAAGATTGTGGGCAATGGCCGTCATGACAGGGGTACCCCCAGTGTGTGCAGGGTTTCAATCAGTTCACAGGTAGGCAGTCCCACCACGTTGGTGTAGGAACCGTGGATCTCCCGTACAAAATGGGCAGCGCCTCCCTGAATGGCGTAGGCCCCGGCCTTGTCAAGCGGACAGCCGGTGCTGACATAGGCGCGGATCTCATGGTCAGACAGCTGCTTGAAGACCACACCGGTCTGGACTGCCTCGGTCACACAGCTGCCGGATTGACAATCAAAAACAGCATACGCAGTTACCACCTGGTGCGTTTTACCGGACAGATCAGCAAGCATCCGGTAGGCGTCCCGATCATCCGTTGGTTTGCCCATGATCCGGCCATCCAGCACCACAATGGTATCGGCTCCGATAAAAAAACGGCCTGTTTTTTCGCGGCTCGCAGCGGTGCGGGCCTTTTCTTCGGCCAGCCGCAAGGCATGGGGCACTGCCTCTTCACCGGGCAGCGGCTCTTCCGGGATATCAGCCGGTGCCGTCCGGAAGCTGATCCCGGCCAGCTCCAGCAGCTCAGAGCGGCGGGGGGAGGCAGAGGCAAGTACAATCAGCGGTTCAGGTGTCATTGCGTTTGCGCTCCTCCTCACGCTGCTGCATCAGGCGTTGCTGCTCTTCCAGGGCAGCCCAGTGGGCTTTCCAGTCTTTTTTGCGCACCTTGTGCAGCAGGAATACACCAGGGATGATTACCACGCCCCAGAAGATGTTCATCATCGAACCCTTGATCAGGCCGTAGAGCAGCGAGACCACCCCCATCAGCAGCAGGATCGCCTCCAGTGACAGGATTCTGCCAACCAGCGATGCCTCCTGCCGTTCCTTCTGATCATCATGTTGCGGCATGGGGAGTGTCCTTCCAGGGAAAGATCTTTCCCGGGTTGAGAATGTTGTTGGGATCAAGCGCCAGCTTGATCGACTGCATGGTCCTGATCTGGACCGGATTCAGCTCCATCTCGATGTACGGCTGCTTGGCCAGGCCCACGCCATGTTCGCCGGACATGGTGCCGTTCAGATCCAGGGCTGCCTGAAAGATCTCCTTCAGGGCTGCTTCCGCCTTTTCCTCCTGGCCGGGAATCTCCCTGTTGATCATCACGTTGACATGGATGTTGCCGTCGCCGGCATGACCAAAGTTGACAATCGGAATATCGTACTTCTGCTGGATCTTCTCGATCTCGCGGATTACCACCGGCACCTTGCTGCGGGGCACCACGATATCTTCGTTATACTTGTGGGGGTTGACATCCCTCAGGGAGGGGGACACCAGCCGCCGCACCTTCCAGAGCGCCTCGGACTCGGCATTGTCTTTGGCTGCCCGGAACTGCACCAGCCCCAGCGGCTTGATCAGTTCATGAATCCGGGCTGCCTGTTTTTCGGTCAGCTCTTGCTCGCCATCCACCTCGATCAACAGCACGGCCCGGCCTTCCGGCGGAATTCCCAGGCTGAACCGCTTTTCCACACACTGCAGGGTGGCATAATCCATAAACTCCAGGGTGGTGGGGATGATCTTGGCGCCGATGATGGTGGAGACCGCCTTGGCAGCACCATCAATGGAATCAAAGATGGTCAGCATGGTTTTTTTGGCCTCGGGCAGGGGCAGCAGCTTGAAGATGATCTTGGTGATCACCCCCAGGGTCCCTTCACTGCCGCACAACAGCCGGGTCAGGTCGTAGCCAACCACCGCCTTGTAGGTCTCGGTGCCGGTGCGGATGATCTCGCCAGTGGGCAGCACCACCTCCAGCCCCATCACAAAATCCTTGGTGACACCATACTTAACACAACGGGGGCCGCCGGCGTTTTCCGCCACATTGCCCCCCAGGGTGGAAAATTTGAGTGATGCCGGATCAGGCGGGTAGAACAGCCCCAGCTTCTCCACCGCCTTCTGAAAATCTTCGGTTACCAGACCCGGCTCCACCTCGGCTATCAGGTTTTCGGTGTCGATCCTTAAAATACGGCTCATGCGGGTGGTCACCAGCACCACGCCGCCGGTCTTGGGCAGGGCACCGCCGGTAAAGCCGCTGCCGGCACCACGGGGAAAGACCGGAAAGCGGTAGCGATTGGCCAGTCGCAGTACGGCAGCAGTCTCTTCGGCATTTGCCGGATGGACCACCGCCTCGGGCAGGAACTCCATCTGGGTGGCATCATAGCCGTAGCAGATCAGGTCCTGCTTCTCGGTGGCAACATTGTCGGCCCCGACAACGGCACGAAGTTCATCAATAATCTCTGGCGCAAGCATGCAATACCTCAGACAGTGGAATAGTCGGGAATCTTACCTGATAGGCTCCTGCTCTGGCAAGTGAAAGGGATGATTCCCTGTTGCCTGCAGCCGCTTCATAACGTAGTATGTGCCCACTTTTGGGGAGCTGCCATGGAACTACTGGTAATTACCGACATACCGCGTATGACCGTACTGTTTGAACGGGTTGCCCTGTCCTGCCCCGGCCTGACGCTGGTCAATGATATCCATCGCGGCATTGAAGATCTGGATCGTCGCAGGCCGGATCTGGTGATCTTTCAGAATAGGCTTTCCGGTCTTTCGGCCGATATCCTGCACAAGCATCTCAAATCCCGCCTGGGAAGCCGCAAGACCCGTTTTGTACTGATCAGTACCTCAGAGGCGCTGGATGTGGATCTTTCCGCCAGATTTGACGCCATCCTTGACCCGGCCCTGGATGATACACAGCTGGAACAGACCATAGTGAAGCTGATCGGATTGACCAGTCCCCAAGATGGGCCACTATCTTCTGAAACGGCCGTTACTGCAGCTGAGCAGTCGGAACCGGCGATATCTGAGGAACAACCAGTACCTGTGGCTGATGCTGAACAGGCTGCGCGTGTCTTCCCGTTGACCCTGCCGGCTGATCTGCAGCGCGAGAAAGAGGAGCCGTCCGAAGCGCCACTGGTCTATGAACTGCCCCGACGCCCCGTGCGCAAGATTATCTCCGAGTTCAGTCAGCAGCTGGAACAGCAGAGTGCGGATCACCTGCAGCAGCCGGTTCAGCCGGAGGTTTATGAAGAACCGCCGGTACTCAGGGATCTGCACCAGATGCCCCATCTGATTGCGGATTCCGACCTTGTCCGCCCCTGGTATCGTCGTACAGCACCCCTGCTGGTCGGAGTCACCCTGGTGGTGGTTGTGGCTGTAAGCGTGCTGCAGTATCGTACCGGCAAGACGCCTGATGAACAGCCGCCGGTGGCAAAAGCCGAAGGCGCAGCAGTGCAGCAGCCTGTCTCCTCCAGCAGAGTCGGCACGAGCGCAACAGATCCGGCTCGTCAGAATCTGGCATCCCACGGCGGCGGACGTCCGCGTGACTTGCCGGGGTTTGTACCCCGCGACGGGCATGAGCCCGCCTACGGGAAACAGCATCCCGGCTGGGAGTTGTACCTGGGGGCCACGAGTGAACACCGTGTGTTCAGAGAGGCTGACGGCATTATCAAGGCGTTGCAGATTATTGACCGCAGCGGTGCCGGCATTCAGGAGTCATTCTACACCAGTGTGCTGAAGGAGCTGGCCGGTGCAACGGCCATGCGGCCCACCTCGTCGGAAGTAAAGGAAGGCTATGAAATCAGGCGTGGTGAGGTGGCCGGGTTGCAGCTGGTTCAGTACCGGGATGCCCAGGGGGGGCGTTTGCGCGGATTCGTAATCACCTGGCCCTGAGGGACTGCCAACAGCATCGAATCAAAAAAAGCGGGGGCCCCGATTACGGAGCCCCCGCTTTTCTCATGGTGAATCTGCTGCTGGTCAGTTACCGGACAACTTCAGATAGCACTCGGCCCGATTGAGGGTGGCCTCGGCGATACGAGCTGAGGCGGGATAGCGTGCAATAAAACGGTCGAGCAGGGCGATGGCACGGTTGCAATCACCGCGCGCAAAGGCGGCCTGGGCCGCGTTGTAGGCTGCACGTTCTGCTGCTGTGGCCGGTGTGGTCCGGTGTGATCTGTCATCGGATTTTTTGCTGCCGCGTTTTGACTTTTTTACGGTTTGTTCAGCGACTGCTGCCGGAACCGTTTCGATAGTCTGCTCAGCGGTTGTTGTGGGCGATTGATCGGCAGCAGCAGCTCTATGTGCCAGCGGTACCCGCATCACCTGCCCCGGATAGATCCGGTGCGGGTTTTTGATGGTGTTGAACAGCAGGATCTGGGGGTAGTAATGGCCTCGCCCCGCGTACTGCTTGGCCAGGTGTGAGAGGGTGTCACCACGCTTGACCGTCACCTCGCGCACCAGAATGCCTTCAGTCTCTGCAGGCGCAGCAGCTGCCGGTTGGGGGGTGTAGAGAAAGTCGGCCCCCTGCGAGGTACCGGCCCCGGCCAGCAGAAGCAGAACCATTACGGCAGTAAATCCCTTGCAATCCATATCAGTACCTGTTCCCTGCTTGATCCTGGTAAGTCAGTCTGCTCTTCAGTTGTACGCCGGTACCGACACTTGTGCCGGATTTGATCCGGAATGATGCCTTGACCACCCGTTTTTCACCAGCACCAAGCTCATTAAAACGCCAGTTTGAGCTGCCGGACTGCGATTGGCCTGCAGCCTGGCTGGCAGTTACCAGCTCGACCTGGTCAGGCCAGGTTACCTCAAGCTCCACCTGTCTGGCCAGGTTAGATCCCTGGTTCAGGATGTCAAAGTCAACCGTCAGCAGTTCGCCCGGTACCATCCGGCCTTCGCGTCCCTTCATGGCCAGCTGCAGCACCGGACGGGAATAGGTAAAGCGGGCCTCGGCCGTTGCAACAGCGTTCTGCTTGCCTGGCTCTGTGGTCGCCGTGAGGATCAGTTTTTCAACGGTACCATCAAGGGCGGC
Organism: uncultured Geobacter sp.; assembly: GCA_964648885.1. GTDB lineage: Bacteria > Desulfobacterota > Desulfuromonadia > Geobacterales > Pseudopelobacteraceae > Trichlorobacter. The sequence continues at coordinate 7,059 of CAZYMK010000038.1, forward strand.
ACGAGGGGTGCTGACCTCAAGCAGCAGGGCCGCTTCTTCCCTGGGGCCCAGGGGGCCGATTGCCGCTACCTCCGGTTCTCCGGGCTGATGCAGGCCGTCACGGTTCTGGTCGTGATAGATGGTCACCTTCTGCAGAGCCGCCGGATTGGCTGTCAGGCTGATCTGCTCATAGCGGTTACCCCGGTTGGTGAGTCGCACCGGCAGATAGATGGTTTGTCCCGGTACAGCGGTCAGCTGCTCATGGGCCATGCGCAGGGCCAGCTCACTGACCGGCAGCACAACAGCAGCACTGGAGAGGAAGGAGGTCTTGGTCTCCAGGGCGTTGTTAACCAGGTCGGCCCGTACAATCAGCTCTTCCTTGGCCAGGGCCTCTTCCTTCAGTTGGTAGGTAACGGTGAAGGTGCGGCTTTCGCCTGATTTCAGGGTAAGGCCATCCTTCACCAGGGCCGCCTGCATCTCCTGGCGGAACCCAGCCGATTCGTAGGCCACCGGCTGGTACTGGGCCGGGAAGTTAAGGCGCAGGGTCACCTCTTCTGCCGTGAGGGAACCGATGTTGAGCAGGGTGACGGTGTATTCGACCTTTTCACCAGGAAGCAGGGCGGTCTTTGATGCCTTGATCACTGCCCGCAGCAGCGGAGCGGCTGCGGTGAGCGAGACCACCCGGCTTTGGGATGCCTCTGCCATGAACTGAGAAGCGGCCTTGATCGGATGGGCTATCCTGAAACCGTCAAGGGTGGCAGGCGGCAGCTGCAGATGCAGCAGCCCTTTGAAGCGTTCACCCGGGGCAAGTTCCGGGGTCTGGTTGATGATCTGCTCAGGCGATGCTGCGGCGGCAAAGCGGGCGTTGAACTCTGCCGGGAACCCGGAGCCCAGGTAGAAACGGTCCTGGCCGTTGCCCCGGTTGTGCAGTTCAAAGGGGATCGAAGCTCGACGGGCCACGGCAACCGGTACGGACGGTGCCTGCAGCTCAAACTCAAAAGCGGCATACTGGGCCACTTCCAGGCTCAGGGTTTGCGATACGCCGTTACTGGCAAGGGCAGCTGCAGGCTGTGCAGCACCGCCTGTCGGCAGGGCCACGGCAACACCCATCGCCTTCAAACGTGCCTCGGCAGTCCGTGCTGCCGGTGTGCCGGGGAAACGCTCCAGAATGCCTTTGTATTCGGCAACCGCCTTTTCCTTCAGCTGTGCCCGCTCCTGGCGGGTAGTCTCGGCAGCGGCCTGGCTCGCCTCAGCCTTGCGGGCGGCAGTCAGTTCGCGTTCTGTCTTGGCTGCAGCCGCAGCAGCAGCCTTTTCTGATGCACGGCGCTGTTCCTGTGCCTTTTGGGTGGCCAGTTTTTCTTCTTCAACCTTTAACGCAGCCAACCGATCAGCCTCAGCCTTTACCCTGGTCAGCCGATCAGCTTCAGCTCTGGCTGCCTGCTCCTGGGCAATGCGGGCAGCTTCGGCAGCAGCACGTTGTTTTTCCTGTTCGGCCTTCAAGGCGGCCAAGCGTTCGGCCTCCGCCTTCTGCGCGGCCAGTTGCTCTGCTTCTGCTTTTTCCCGGGCCAGTCGCTCTGCTTCTGCCTTTTCACGAGCCAAGCGTTCTTCTTCAGCCTTTGCCCTCAGCAGACGGGCCTTTTCTGCAGTCTCCTTGGCCGCTTTTTGCTGTGCCAGTTGCTCCTCCTGCACCTTCAGGGCAGCCAGCTGCTCGGCTTCTGTCTTGGCAGCCTGCTCCCGGGCAATGCGGGCAGCTTCGGCAGCGGCACGCTGTTTTTCCTGCTCGGCCTGCAGTGCGGCCAAGCGTTCCGCTTCCGCCTTCTGAGCTGCAAGGCGCTCTGCTTCTGCAGTAACCCGTTGCCGTTCTTCTTCCGCTTTCAAGGCAGCCAGGCGTTCGGCTTCGGCCTTTTCGCGGGCGATCCGTTCCGCTTCAGCTTTGGCCTTCAGGATACGTGCCTTTTCTGCTGCTTCCTGATCAGCGGTCTCTTTTGCCAGACGTTCCGCCTCAGCCTTGGCCTGGGCGATCCGCTCCTGCTCGGCCTTTTCGCGAGCAATCTGAGCTGCGTCAGGCTTGACAACAGCCGGCTGGGGTGTGCTGCCTTCATCCTTGCGGTACTGTTCAGCCAGGACCAGCAGGTCGTCATCCACCGTATTACGAAGCGGGTTGTCCGGGTATTCACGGGTAAACTGGGCCATGTAGCGTGCTGCAGAGGGCCGATTCCCTGCCTTGTGGTAGGAACGGGCCAGCCAGAACAGGGTCATGTCCCGCAACGGGCTTTCAGGATATTTCTGCAGGACTTCTTCGAACTTGGTGATGGCATCGGGGTAGGATTTTTGTTGAAAGGCATTAAAACCAGTCAGAAACATTCGTGAATCTTCAGTGTCCTGGGCAAAGAGCGGTGTGGTGCTGATGAGGGTAACAAGAAGCAGGCAGGCAAGAAATGCCGGTACACTGCGGAAAAAACTAAGCATCTTCACGGGGGCACCCCTTGCCCGGCTGACCGGGACGACATTGATAACTGCCAAGAAATACTTGGATAAAATGGATATCACATAGCATCTTCACCGCGCCTTGTCAACCGGTGAGAGTGGCATTCAGGCGGTTTACAGCGGATCGACGGAACAGGGAGACCCTCCTTTCAATTTTTTAAGCTTCACGTTAGTATGGCCCCCATGGATCTCCGCGAGAGCATACGGACGTTTCCCTCATCCCCCGGCGTGTACCTGATGCATGATGCAGAGGGGACGGTGCTGTACGTTGGCAAGGCCCGCAACCTGCGGCAGCGGGTACGCAGTTACTTTAACAACACCGACAGCCGTCCCCAGGTCCGTTTTCTGATGGCCCGGGTGGCTGAAATCCGCTTCACCGTTACCGATACGGAAAAAGAGGCGCTGCTGCTGGAAAACACTCTGATCAAGCAGCAGCAGCCCCGCTACAACCTGAACCTGAAGGATGACAAGACCTTTTTCTCGCTGCGGATCGATCTGCGGGAGCGGTTTTCCCGCTTTACCGTGGTGCGCAAGGTCAGCCGGGACGGTGCCCGCTATTTCGGTCCCTACGCCTCGGCCTCGGCTGCCCGTGAGGTGCTGAAACAGCTGCAGCGGATGTTCCCGCTGCGTCACTACCCCCTCAAAAGCTGCATGAATCGCCCGCGACCCTGTCTGTATCATCAGATCGGACAATGCAGCGCCCCCTGTCACAACCTGATCACCCCGGAGCAGTATGGTGCGCTGGTGCAGGGTGCGGTCATGTTTCTTGAGGGCCGCAGCAAGGACCTGGTGGCCGGTTTCCGGCAGCAGATGAAGGCCGCTGCCGAGGCCCAGCGTTACGAAGAAGCCGCCCGCTGGCGTGATCTGCTGCAGGCCATTGATACCACCCTTGAGCGTCAGAAGGTGGTCAGCCAGGGGGGCGACAGTGATATTCTCGGTCTGGCCCGGCAGGGGGAGCGTCTTGCCGTGGCGCTCCTGTTTATCCGGGGCGGCACCCTGACCGGCAGTACGGTGCTGCATGGCACCGGTGAACTGGAGGATGCCGATGCCCTGTCGGCCTTTATCCAGCGTTACTATGATGCTGATCGTAGTATTCCGGATGAACTGCTGTTGCCCGATCTGCTGGAAGACCAGGATGCCCTGGGTGAGTGGTTGAGTGACCAGAAAGGCAAAAGAGTGCGGCTGACCGTGCCCCGCCGTGGTGAAAAACTGGGACTGGTTGAATTGGCTGTCCGCAATGCCCGGGCAGCCCTGCAGGAGGCCGGTGCTGCAGCGCGGGGTGTTGAGCAGACGCTGGCGGAGCTGCAGCAGAAACTGGCCTTGCCGGGACTGCCCCGCCGGATCGAATGTTATGACATCTCGAACCTGCAGGGGTGCCACAGTGTCGGCAGCGGGGTGGCGTTTCTGGATGGTGCGCCGGATAAGCAACAGTACCGCCGCTACCGGATCAGGTCCGTAGACGGGCAGGATGACTTTGCCATGCTGCAAGAGGTTTTTACCCGTCGGTTCAGTCCGCAGAAGATTGCGGCGTGGGGGCTGCCGGATCTGGTGGTGGTGGATGGCGGCATCGGCCAGCTGAACAGCGCCCTGGCCATCTTTGACAGCCTGGGATTGCGGGAACAGCTGCCGGTGGTGTCGCTGGCAAAGAGCCGGGTCAAGGGAGACGGCAAGGATACGACGGTGGAGCGCAGTGAAGAACGGGTTTTTCTGCCGGGACGCCGCAATCCGGTCAGGCTGCGGCAGGACGGTCCGGCTCTCAGGCTGTTGGCGGCCATCCGTGATGAGGCTCACCGTTTTGCCATCACCTATCACCGCACCCTGCGGGAACAGGCTGCCTTACGTTCTTCTCTGCGGGATATCCCCGGTATCGGGGCAGGGCGGGAGCGTCTGCTGCTGCGGCAGTTCGGCTCACTGGAAGGAGTACGGCAGGCCACACCGGAAGAGTTGATGACAGTGGCCGGGATCAGTCGCAAACAGGCGGACCTGATCAAGCGGACTCTGGCTCCCTGACACCGTTCTGCAGCATCCCCGCAGCCTCACGATCCACCAGCCAGTGCAGGTCACCAGTAACCGGCCTGATTAGTCGAGCCGGATAGGTCGGCTCACCAGCCTCCAGCAGTTGCTGGAGCACGGTGGCCTTGGCAGCCCCTGCCACCAGAAACAGGATCGTCCCGGCCTGATTGATCAGCGGTGCCGTCAGGGTGACCCGGTCAAACGGCTCTTCAGGACGCCGAGTCACGGCGGTCCAGCGGATCTGTTCATTAAGGGCAGCTGATCCGGGCAGCAGTGAGGCGGTGTGGCCGTCATCCCCCAGACCCAGCAGGACGAGATCGAAACGGGGCGGTTTGTCTCCGAAAAAGCTCTGCAGCTCGGCCTGATACGCCTCGGCTGCCAGAGATGCTGGCAGGTCGCCACGAATCGGATGCAGTTGATCAGGCGACAGTTCCAGGTGGTCAAGCAACGCAGTGCGGGCCAGCAGCTGGTTGCTGTGGGGATCGTCTGCCGGTACGCAGCGCTCATCACCCCAGAAGAAGTGGATCAGGTCCCACGGGATGCTGCTGCGCCACGGTTCCCGGGCCAGCAGCTGATAGGTGCGGCGGGGAGTCTCGCCACCGGCCAGCGCCACCGTAAAACGCCCCCCTGTTGCAATCCGTTGCCGGGCCAGCTGTGCGAACAGATCGGCAGCGGTCTGGGCCAGCTCTTCCGGGTCTGTACAGTACCGGATCATGACGGTTGATCCTCAGACGCATCAAGCCAGCAGTGACCTGCAGCTGCCAGCAGTTGATCAGCCCCGTGGGGTCCCCAGCTGCCGGCCGGGTAATCCAGCAAGGGGAGCAGCGGCTGCGTCTCCCATGCCTCTAAGATCGGCATCACCTGCTGCCAGGCCTGTTCAACCTGGTCAGCCCGCATGAACAGGGTGGCATCACCCCGAACCGCATCAAGCAGCAGCGTTTCATAGGCCTCCGGCGCCTGCTCCCGGAAGGCCTCACGGTAGCGGAACTCCATCGTTGCGGGACCGAGCAGCATCCGGGTGCCGGGCAGTTTGACCTGCAGCGCCGTGGCAATCCCCTCTTCAGGCTGGATCCTGATCTGGATCCGGTTGTTCTGCCAGTGCTGTACTGCATCGGCAGGAAACAGCTGATGCGGCGGTGAGCGGAAAAAGATCGAGATGCTGGAATCCTTGACCGGTAGCCGCTTGCCGGTACGCAGGTAAAAAGGTACCCCCTGCCAGCGCCAGTTGTCGATCTGCAGCCTGAGGGCCAGATAGGTCTCGGTGGTCGAGTCGGGCGACACCCGGGGCTCGTCACGATAGCCCGGCACTGCATCACCCAGTACCGTGCCGGTACGGTACTGTCCCCGCACTGCCACCTGCGCCACCTGTTCCGGTCTGATCGGTCGCAGGGCACGCAGCAGATCCACCTTCTTGTTGCGAATCTCGTCCGCGTCAAAGGAGATCGGCGGTTCCATTCCCACCAGACAGAGCAGCTGCAGCAGGTGGTTCTGCACCATGTCCCGCAGAGCACCGGACCGGTCGTAGTAATCTCCCCGTTGTTCAACCCCGACGGTCTCGGCAACCGTGATCTGCACATGATCTATGTAGCGGCGGTCCCAGAGCGGCTCAAACAGTGAGTTGGCAAAACGGAAGGCCAGGATGTTCTGGACGGTTTCCTTGCCCAGATAATGGTCAATCCGGTAGATCTGCGATTCAACAAACAGGCCGTTGAGAAAACGGTTCAGAGCCTGGGCGCTCTGCAGGTCACGTCCGAACGGTTTTTCCACCACCAGTCGGTCGTGGGAACAGTCGCGACAGACCCCCAGACGCTGCAGCATGGCTGCAGCCGGCTCCATCAGGTTGGGGGGGATAGCAAAGTAGTAGATCCGGTTGGCCCGTGTCTGCCAGTGGGCCTCAATAGCCTCCAGGTGTGCCTTGAGCCGTTCGCCGGAGGCAGGATCACTGACATCCTCCGAGAGGTAGCTGATGGACTCGGCCAGTTGCTGCCAATGGGTCTCGTCAAACACCGGCCGACGTGAAAAACGGTCAATCCCGCTGCGCAGCTGTTCGCGGAAACGGTCGCTCTCCAGTGGTTTGCGTGCCACGCCGATGATGGCGAACCGCTCCGGCAGGTAGCCGTCAAGCTGCAGGTTATAGAGGGCCGGGATCAGCTTGCGGCTGGTCAGGTCGCCGCCAGCCCCGAAGATGACCAGAATGGTTGGCTGGTTCACCGGACGTTGCGGCATGGCTATGCCCCTTTGTCATGGGATTTTTCGTGATGGCCGCCAAACTGGTAGCGCATGGCCGACAGCAGGCGGTTGGCAAAGTCATCCCCCCCCCGCGAGCTGAAGCGTTGGTACAGGGCGGCACTCAGTACCGGCGCAGGCACTCCGGCATCAATGGCGGCAGCGATAGTCCAGCGCCCCTCGCCTGAATCGGAGACCTGTCCGGCAAACCCCTGCAACCCCTGGTCGTCAACCAGGGACTGAGCGCTCAGGTCCAGCAGCCAGGAGGCCACCACACTCCCCCGACGCCACAGTTCGGCAATTTCGGTCAGGTTGAAATCGTACTGGAAATGTTCCGGATGCCTGAGCGGTGTGGTCTCGGCATCCACTGCCCGTTCATGCAGACCGGCATTGGCATGGTGCAGCAGATTGAACCCCTCGGCGTAGGCTGCCATCAGGCCGTATTCAATGCCGTTATGCACCATTTTGACAAAGTGACCTGCCCCGCTGGGCCCGCAGTGGAGATAACCCTGTTCAGCCGTACCCGTGCCGGGTGCGCGTCCCGGAGTGAGAGGTGCTGCTGCTGCCCCCGGCGCAAGTGAAGACAGCAGCGGCTCAATCTGTCTGAAGGCCGTTGTTTCACCGCCCACCATCAGGCAGTAGCCCCGTTCCCTGCCCCAGACACCGCCACTGGTACCGATATCCAGATAGTGGATGCCCTGTTCTGCAAGCTGTGCGCTGCGCCGGATATCATCATGATAGTGGGAATTGCCGCCGTCGATCAGGATGTCTCCCGGGGAGAGCAGCGGCACAAGTCGGGTAATCATCTCGTCCACGGCTGCGGCCGGGATCATCAGCCAGACGGTCCGGGGCTGCTCAAGCTTGATGATGAGCCCTTCGAGCGTGGTGCTGCTGCCTGCCCCGGCCTCTTCAAACGGGGCAACTGCTGCGGCAGTGCGGCCATAGACTACACATTGATGTCCCTTTGCAAGCAGGCGCCGCACCATCTCGCCCCCCATCCTGCCGATACCGATCATTCCCAGCTGCATGCTTTCCTCCGGATATAGAAGACGTTCGTACCACGAAGTGTAGCAGGAGTCTCCGGAATGTCCACCATCTCCGTTCTTGTAGTAACAATCTTTTGATAACGGCACAAAAGATGCATTTTATCGACCAGAGGTACCGGCACAAGGTGCCTGGTGGAGGCGTTATGGCAGCAACAGCACTGTTGTGCGGAATGGATCAACGGGGGCAGGAACGCCTGCAGGAGGTGTTGCCGTCCTGCGATGTACAGACGGTCTGGTTGAGCAAAGAGCTTGAAACGGCGTGCGAATTAGCGGAGAGATGCCAGCCGGATCTGATCCTGCTGGAGGTGTTGCAGCTGCAGGCAGCTTTAGGCCGGTTCAATCAAATGAGAACCTGCTGTCCTGCTCCCCTGATCCTGCTGGGTGGTGAGCAGGAGCTGGGGCTGCTGCAAAACTATGCAGACCAGGTGGACGGGCTGCTGCTGACCCCGCTTCCGGTGGTGCGGACTGCGGCTGTAGTGCAGCTTGCTCTGATCAGCGCAGGATGCGCTGCCGGGTTGCGGCTGGCACTGCAGGAGACCCGAATTGCACTTAAGGAGCGCAAGCAGATTGAACAGGCCAAAGGGTTGGTTATGCTGTCTGAAGGGCTGAGCGAGGAACAGGCCTATCGTCGCATGCGCAGTCAGGCCATGGGCCGCCGGATCAGCATGGCCCGCCTGGCAGAGGAGATTCTGCGGCAGGGTGGTGTCAGTGCCGGAAGGCCGGGCTGGCCATGATCAGCTGATCTGCATACTGCTCCAGCTGCTGGAGCAGTTTCGGGTCCATCTTCTTCAGCCAGCGTTTCGGGATCGCACCGCCACCATAATAAGCGCCGGCCAGCATGCCGCAGATGGCGCCGGTGGTATCGGCATCCGCCCCCTGATTCACCGTGCCCACCAGACAATCCTCAAAACCGGTCCCCTTGAAAAACCAGTGGAAGACCGTTTGCAGCGTATCCACCACATAACCGGTGGCCAAACCACGGTATGGCTCAAAATTGAAACCGGGAAAGCGGGCAATCAGTCCGTTCACCTCGCGTCGCAGACGCGATTTTGAGGCCCCCTGCAGGATCAGGTGCAACAGGTTACCCAGGCAGATGCAGGCGGCGTCTGATAATGCCTGATTATGGGTCAGGTGTGCCTGTTCCAGGGCATATTTTTTCAGCAGCTCCGCATCAGGAAACGAAAACAGCGCCACCGGCAGCATCCGCATGGCAGCACCATTGCCGCCATCCCACTGGTTGTACGGCACCTCCAGGGCGCCCTGCAGCATAAAGGAACGGATTCCTTTGCGGCAGGTGTCACCGCAATCCACCGGGCGTGATTTCAGCCAGCTGGCAAACTCCCGGGCAATTGCTTCCCGTGACCAGGACTGGTTTTTTACCACTGCCCGGGCGATGCAGAGCGCCATCTCGGTATCATCGGTTACCTGCCCTGGCTTGAGGCGCAACCAGCCGCCGCCGATCATCTCTTTGAAAACGCCGTACTTGGCGGCGATCTCCGAGGCGGTCATGAATTCAACCGTGGCACCCAGGGCGTCACCCACCGCCATGCCGATAAAGGC